>SKTJ01000057.1 GCA_007122565.1 Syntrophomonadaceae bacterium
AATTGAATATATATGGTGTTAATTATTGGTGTGTACTATATTAAAAAATAGGCATATTTTATTTTAGTGAAGGGAGGAGTTGGTTTTTAGTTTCAAGGGTTATCCGGGGTCAAAGAATTTATAAGTATAATTAATTTTGTTGGAGGTGTTACATTTAATGGCAGTAGAAGAAAAAAAGATTTTGCTGGACAGAAAAAAGTTTCTTAAAGGTGCCGGGGCCTCGTTGGCAGGCCTCGCTCTGATGGGCGGAGTGGGATCATTACTTGCCGGCTGTGATCAGGGCGGTGCAGCGGCACCAACAGGCAGTGAAAGCGCCCCGAGCTGGCCCGTTGCCTACGAAAAACTGGATCCTGACAAGGCGGAGCAGCTTGCCTATGACTCTTATCAGGCAGGCCATGGCTGAGGCACTGCAGTGGCCGATGGTCTTTTCGGCCTTGCAGCAGATGAGCAGGGTTATCCCTTTAACCAGGTTCCAACCCACGCGTACTGGAGCCAGCGCGGTGGTGTGGCTGGCTGGGGTTCCATCTGTGGAGCCATTACCCCGGCGGCAGTTTTTATCAGCTATGTTACCGATGAAGAAACACAAATGGAACTTGTAAACGAGCTTATGGCCTGGTATCAGCAGGCTCCCTTCCCCATCTACCAGCCTGACGGGGAGGTTCTGCAGACTGTTGCAGACTCCACCCTCTGTCACGTTTCCGTGACTAAGTGGCATCATGCCAGCGGTCATGATAAACAATCTCAGGAAAAGAAATGGCGGTGCGGCGGCCTTTCTGCCGATGTGGCAAAATTTACTGTGCAAATGCTTAATGACTATGCGGACGGCAAGTTTGAATCCAAGTATAAGCCTGCAGCGATTGTCGGGGAGTGCCAGTCCTGTCACAGTCCCCTGACACAGGGGAAAGATAACTGTGTGATGTGCCATACTGATCCCCAGCCGGCAGATCTGCACGAACCATTCATGCCCTAAGGAAGCAGGAGTTTGTTTTGCCTTAAATACGAAAATCAAAGAATGGCCATGGTCGTAGTGTTCGCTCATGGCCATTATTTATGTTCTTACAAGAAACAGGGAGTGTTCTCATAAGTGGAAATCATTGCGCTGGGCATCAACCACATGACAGCCCCGGTGGAAATCAGGGAAAAAATTGTTTTTACGGAAAACCAGCTAGAAGGGGCTTTAACTGATCTGTTGCAGGATAGCTTCTTAAAAGAATGTGTTGTGTTGTCTACGTGCAACAGGACAGAGATTTATGCCGTAACCCCCGATCCCGGTGAGGGCAGAGAAGCTGTCTTGAGTTCAATCAGGAAACTTAAATGCATAGACCGGGATGCATTGCAAAGCTGCGTTTACTATTACCGTTTCGGGGAAGCTGTGGAGCACCTTCTCAGGGTGGCGGCAGGGCTGGATTCTATGATTTTAGGGGAAACCCAGATTTTGGGTCAGGTTAAAAATGCTTATGAACAGGCTGATGCTTGTAATGCCGTGGGCAAGATATTGCATAGTCTGTTCCGCCAGGCCCTTATTTGCGGTAAAAGAGTACATTCGGAAACGAAAATCAACGAGAATGCTGCTTCTGTAAGCTATGCGGCAGTGGAACTGGCCAAAAGTATTTTTGGCCGGCTTGTCAATCGCAGTATACTCCTCATCAGTGCCGGGAAAATGAGTGAACTGACCCTGCGCCATTTATATGCGCAGGGGGCCAGTGAGGTTATGGTTACAAACCGTACACGGGAGAGAGCGGAGGAGATTGCCTGCTCTTATGGCGGTAAAGCCCTGGATTATGCACGGATTGAAGAAGGTATCAGTAAGGTGGATATCGTCATCACGTCCACCGGCGCGCCCCATTTCATCATTACCCGGGCACAAATGGCCCGCATTATGCGCACGCGCAAAAACCGTCCTCTTTTTATTATTGATATTGCTGTACCCCGTGATATTGACCCTGCTGTAAACGAACTGCCAAACGTCTATCTTTATGATATTGACGATCTCCAGGGAGTTGTGGATTCCAATATGAAAAGTCGGGAAAGAGAGGCCGGGAGGGCCGGTGTGATCATTGCTGAAGAGGCAGCGGAATTTCAGACCTGGTTTAAAACGCTGGACGTGATTCCCCTGATCGCGGCCCTGCGGAAAAAAGCTGAGGCCATACGCAAGGAGGAGCTGCAAAGACATTTGAGCAGCAAGCTGGGAAAGCTCGATCCGAAAGAACAAAAGGCTGTGGATAACCTCACCAAAAGTATTATCAACAGGATTTTAAGAGACCCGGTGCTTCGTATCAAGGAGTTTGCCATCGAAGAAAGTAGTGAAGTTTATGTTGATTCCCTATGCCGACTTTTTGAGTTGGAGGGTGAGCTTTACGCAGAAGAAACAACCCCAGATTCTGCTTCCCATGCTGTGGCACAAAAGAAAGCAGGTAGAAAGGTTTTTTAAATGGCAAACCTTTATGTGGCAATCTACTCTTTTACCCTTAGTTTATATATGCTTGCATCCTTGCTGTACTATCTGGACTTTAAAGATGATGGTGCAGGTAAAAGATTGCTTTTTTATGCAGGCCTGAGCCTGAAAGGAGCTTTTGCAGGCTTGAGCATGCTTATGCTTGTGCGCCTTTTAGCTTATCGCTACTTCCCTGCCTATACCTTTTATGAGACGCTCCTTCTCCTGACCTTTTCCGCGTCATTGATCCTGATTGTCCTCCAAGCCTCCCACCACCGCTTTCGGCAAATTTTATTCTTTACGCTTCCCCTGGTTACTTTTTTCCTCTTTTTAGCCGGGTTTTTCCCCTGGGAAGGGGTGGAACTGCTGCCGGAGTTGAGAAGCTTCTGGCCATTTTTGCATATTTTTACTATTATTGGTGCATATGCGATCATGTCCGTAGCTTTTATGGCTTCCCTTATGTACTTATCAATGGATTATTTACTGAAAAAGAAAAGGCGTCTTTACTTCATGGAGCGCATGCCTTCCCTTAATACCCTGGATAATCTTAACTATATTCTGGTTATGATTGGTTTTGCCCTGCTGACGCTCAGTTTCATGCTAGGCGCTTTTTGGGCTGACCGTGTGTGGGGGAGTATGTGGGACTGGGAGCCCAAACAAACTTTTGCTTTGGTTACCTGGATTGTTTATGCCACTTATCTTTATTTCAGAATTATGTCCGGTTGGCGGGGTAAGAGTATCAGCCTATTAAACATTACCGGTTTTATTACGATCATTTTTAACTATTTCGTGATCCGTTTTATCTTCAGCAGCAACTTTCATGTCTTTTTTTAGCTTTACAACAGAAAAAATGCTATAATTTTGGCTGTGAGTGTTTCGGGAAGAATTTTTCGTGCAATATCAGCCCGCGTAATATTGATTACTGCGTAAATTAATAAAAGGAGAGAAAATATTGATCAGTGTGACTAAACTGCTCCTCGGGTCTGATTACTATGGTGATAAACTCCGTTACAATACAGATGCCCGTGGGAATATACACGGAACTTCCAATGGTTTTGGTCCAGTGGTGGTTTGGAACTGCACAAAAAGCTGTAATTTGAAATGTGTTCACTGCTATATGGATTCTGAAAATAAGCCGTATGCAGGTGAACTGACAACTCAGGAAGCCAAACGATTTATTGATCAGCTGGCGGACTTTAATGTTCCCGTGCTTCTTTTTTCCGGTGGTGAACCGCTCATGCGCAGGGATTTTTTTGACCTGGTGCAATATACGGTGAATAAAGGTATTAGAGCCACCATATCCACCAACGGTACCCTTATTGATAAGTCTACAGCACGGGACATTAAAAAAGCGGGAGTAGGTTATGTAGGGGTCAGTCTGGATGGTATGGGGGATAATAACGATCGGTTCCGCCGAAAAAAAGGAGCCTTTGATGATGCTGTGCAAGGTATTCGCAACTGCCTTGATATTGACCAGCGAGTGGGGCTGCGCTTTACCATTAACCGTTACAATTACAATGATTTAAATAATATACTTGACTTTACCGAATCAGAAAATATTCCCCGCATCTGCTTCTATCACCTCGTTTATTCAGGACGGGGTTCTGAAATGATGAAAGAGGATGTAACAGCGGAAGAATCGCGGGCAGCCATGGAGTTGATCATAGAGCGCACACTTGATTTCCAGCGTCGCGGTAAAGAAAAAGAGATTCTCATGGTGGACAACCACGCTGACGGCCCTTATATTTATCTCTATTTTAAGCAAAAAGAACCGGAGCGAGCAAAAAGGATTAAGGCGCTCTTACAGACTAACGGCGGGAACCGCACGGGTATGGCGATTGGTCAGGTAGACAGCTTTGGCAATGTTCATCCTGACCAGTTTACCCAGAATTATTCCTTTGGCAATGTGCGGAAGCGGAAGTTCGGCGACATCTGGACCGATTGCTCTCACCCAATATTAGCAGGCCTGAAAGACAGAAAGCCGCTCCTTAAGGGCCGCTGTGCAAGCTGCAAGTGGCTTGATATGTGTAACGGCAACTTCCGGGCACGGGCCGAAGCAGCCACAGGGGATTTCTGGGAATCGGACCCCGCCTGCTACCTTACAGATGGGGAAATAGCTTAAGAGTCAGACAGTTGGATAGTCTTTCCATGAAGCGAGCTGGTCCAGATATGATTATACCTACCATGCCAAGGATGCTGCCCGTTGGTTAAGGGAAGAAGAAGGAGGAGGAGGAGGAGTATAAGTGATTATATCCTGGAATACTACCTGGGAATGCCATCTAAACTGTAAACATTGCTACCGCGACGCCGGGGCCAAACGGGAAGACGAACTCTCCACCGCGGAAGGGAAGAAGCTGATCGAAGAAATTGCCCGGGCCGGGTTTAAATTGCTAATTTTAAGTGGGGGAGAGCCCCTGTTGCGGGAGGATATTTTTGAGCTCACCGCATGGGCACGGGATCTGGGGCTGCGCCCTGTTTTCGGCACCACGGGAACTACGATTACTGATCATGTGGCCCGGCAATTAAAAGAAGCAGGAGCTGCTTGTATGGGGATCAGCCTGGACAGCGGGGCAGCACCGCTGCATGATGAGTTCCGCCGGGTGCCCGGTTCCTTTGATGATGCCTTGCGGGGGATGGAAGCCTGCCGCGCTGCAGACCTGCTATTTCAGGTGCATACCACGATCGTGGAACAAAATTACCATGAATTTGAAAAGATTACCGACCTTGCCATAAAAATGGGTGCTGCTGCCCATCATGTTTTTTTCCTCGTTCCCACGGGGCGGGGCAAAAACATTGAAGAAGAATCGCTCCGCGAAAAGCAATACGAGCAACTGTTGCACCGTATCTTAAAAAAGCAAAAAGAAGTGGATATAGAAATAAAACCTACCTGTGCCCCCCAGTTTATGCGAATTGCGGCTCAGATGGATATGCCCATGCGTTTTACGCGTGGCTGTCTGGCGGGAACGGCCTACTGCTGCATTCTTCCCGACGGGATCGTGCACCCCTGTCCGTACCTGCCCCTGGAAGTGGCCAATGTGCGCACCCAACCCTTTGACCGTATCTGGAAAGAAGCGGAAGTTTTCCAGGTACTAAGGCGTGACGAGCTCGGGGGTAAATGTGGCGAATGTAAATATAAGTCTGTTTGTGGCGGCTGTCGTGCCAGGGCTTTTTATTACACGGACAAAGATTACATGGCAGAGGATCCCTGGTGTCTTTACCGGGGGGGAGCGGGCTTTGGCGGATAAGCAGAATAATCTTTCTGAACTGGATAAAAAGATTCTCATTGCTGTGAATATAAAAAAGTCAGCATGGAATATTATCAGGCAGATGAGTTGTAAGTCAGTCAACAAGAAAACGTAGCAGCACTTTTCCCCCAAGGTAAGCACCGGCAAGAATAAAAATACCGAAAACCCAACCGTGCAGGGAAAAGGACGGAAT
>SKTJ01000210.1 GCA_007122565.1 Syntrophomonadaceae bacterium
TGGCGCGCCCGGAGAGATTCGAACTCCCGGCCTTCTGATCCGTAGTCAGACGCTCTATCCAGCTGAGCTACGGGCGCATGTATGGCGGAGAGAGTGGGATTCGAACCCACGAAGCGAGCTTTAACCCGCTTAATCGCTTAGCAGGCGACCGCCTTCAACCTAACTCGGCCATCTCTCCCCGTTATTTCCCTGGCGGAGGGGGTGGGATTCGAACCCACGGCCCACGCAGGGTCACTGGTTTTCAAGACCAGCTCCTTAAACCGCTCGGACACCCCTCCAGGCGGGTTATTTGAGTATAACATCTTAAGATATTATAGTCAATAATAGCCGAAAAAATCAATAAGGCTTTATGTTTCAGTGATAATATTATAACATCAATCAGGCCTATTTTCAAAGGACATCCTGCCATAATATTTTTAGTCAAGTGGTTCAATCTGAAATAAAAGGTTTGTATGAGCTTATGTGTCCATTGTGGTCACTATCGACGAATGACCCAAACAAGCTTTGTAGATCTGCTTGCGGGGTTCCAGGGATTAACGCCGTTTCTTATAGCCAGACTTCACACTTGTTCTCTTTAGCAATTTGTAATATTTTATTAACAAAGTGTCAAGCTCACAGCTTTTCTGCAAGATCTCTTCATCTTTTAACCCTTTCTTTTGCGCCAACGTATGTATATCTTTCCGTAGTTTTTCAATCAATACAATTATCCTATTTAAGGTCATTTCATAAGCCCCTTTCCCTATAACTAAATAAATACCATCACTAACACGGAAATGCCATTGGATAATTCCTCTCCTTACGTATACTTCTAAGTATTAATCTTAGTGGCACAAAAAACAATTACATTATTTTACGTGATAATACGTAAATTTCGAACATTTAGCAACCATGATTTAGCTGCATATTTCCGTATTTATCCGAAATTTACTCTAAATACCTCCTGTTTATGGCTATTCTTGAAAAATTTACGCTAATATCGAACTTCACATCTCGGTTATGACTTGCTATACTGAAGAAACACGAAATTAGGAGTTTTGGTATGCTAGGTGATAAGATTAAAGAATTACGTAAAAAGCGAGGATTGTCCCTTAGAGCATTAGCGTGTAGCATTAATATTTCCATTTCTTTTTTAAGTGATATTGAAAACAACAGAAGCAAGCCCTCTTTAGACAGGTTAAAAGATATCGCTGTGGGGTTAGAAACTACAGTGAGTTATTTATTAAATGAGAGTATTTCAGATTCCCCCAGGGCTTTGGAGAGTTCAACCTCGCTGGATAGAATGCTGGAGGATAATTGTCAGAGGCTTATATATGGGTTTAAAAATTTTCAGGGGTCGGAGTCTGAAATACAGGAGTCGAAGCCTATATTTCAGGGGAAACTGCTGTCTACGGGGGCGTTGCCTGCTGTGCCATCCGAATCACAGGAGGATCTGTCTGAAATACAAGAGTTGCTGTCCGAATTAGAAGAGGTGCTGTCCGAATTACAGGATTTTTCAAATTGGCCTGACAAGGATAAGGAAGAACTTTTAAACTATCTTAGGGCTAAGAGGATTATTAGGAAGGAGAATGAAACGGGATGACAGTCCTAAGGCTCGGACCCCTCCAGGCGGGTTATTTGAGTATAACACCATTTAACAAATGCCCGGTGGTGTTCATATACTAAGCTAAACACACTGCTGGAGGTTATCTTATGAATTTTTTTTTAAAATTCTTAACCAAACAACAAAATAATGAAGGCATTGATCTCTGTCTCTATCTAAAAGGTGTCACTGAAGAAACAGGTGATTTTAGGCGTCTTATCCGTTGTTATGAATATAACCAGTATCTTAAAATGCCTGCCAAGGCTTCTGCGAATCTCAATCTTTCAACTATTACCCTGACAAAGAAGGTGGATAGGTTTACACCGGTGTTAAACTTAGCCGCCGCAACTAATCTCACAATTCCAGATGCAATCCTCTATTTCTTTAACAATAAGACAAAAAAAATTCACTATATGATAACACTCTACGACGTATTTATCTCTTCAACAAGACAATACCTGAAACCAGGGAAGGATCTTTGTGACACATTTACTCTGGGATTTGACAAGATAAAATGGGAATATAACAGCACCAGTACAAGTTGGAACATAACACGCAAAAAGCCATTATTGTGTGCCTAGGAACGATCAGGCAATTATGAAGCTGCCTGCCTGATCTTATTATGGAAGAACTCGCTGGTTCCGTTGCCTGAGACTTTCGATTCTTGTCCCGGCCCTTATATTTTCTCCTGACTCCTGAATTCCTGTTTTTTTATTACTCCCGAATGGGAGGGGGGGAAGTAGGGTCGCAGGGCTTGGGGAATGATTACGCTACCGTCGGGCTGCTGGTTGTTTTCGAGGATTGCTGCCAGGGTGCGGCCAATAGCCAACCCGGAGCCATTCAATGTATGCACGAATTCAGCCTTAGTTCCTGCAGCGCCACGACAGCGGATACCGGTACGGCGCGCCTGGAAGTCACGGAAATTGCTGCAGGATGAGACCTCACGATAAGCCTCATAAGCGGGCAGCCAGAGTTCAATGTCGTATTTTTTTGCCGCGGCAAAACCCAGATCACCGCTGCACATGAGCATGACACGGTAGGGTAGTTTCAGGAGTTGCAGTACACGTTCCGCATCGCGCACCAGCTTCTCCAACTCATCCCCCGAATCCTCTGCCGCCGTAAATTTGACCAATTCAACCTTGTTGAACTGGTGCTGCCGGATCAGGCCCCGTGTGTCCCGGCCATGCGCCCCTGCCTCTGCACGGAAACAGGCACTATAGGCCACGTAATAGAGGGGTAGTTGTTCTTTTTCCAGGATCTCTTCCCGGTGCATGTTCGTTACAGGTACTTCTGCGGTGGGAATAAGCCAGTAATCCGTATTCTCCACACGGAAGGCGTCTTCGGCAAATTTGGGGAGTTGTCCCGTCCCCAGCATGCTCTGACTGTTCACCATAAAGGGTGGGAAAATCTCCGTATAGCCATGCTCGCCTGTATGAAGATCCAGCATAAAGTTGATCAGAGCCCTTTCCAGGCGGGCTCCATCGCCCCGATACAGAGCAAAGCGGGCGCCTGTCATGCGGCCGGCACGGGGAAAATCGAGGATACCCAGATTCTCTCCCAGATCCCAGTGAGCCTGTGGTGCAAAGGTAAAAGGGGTAGGCTCGCCAAAACGGCGCACCTCAACATTGTCTTCTTCCGTGGAGCCCTGAGGCACATCCGGGTCAGGTATGTTCGGTATGTAAAGCAGGCATTGTTCCATACTGTTTTCAATATCTTTCAGTGATCCGTCCAGTTCACGGATACGCTCGTTGGCGAGGCGCATTTCTTCCATCATGGCAGCCGCATCTTCGCCTTTTTTTTTGCGCAGGCCGATCTCGCGGGAAACTGTGTTGCGCTGATGTTTTAACCGCTCCACCTCCTGCAGCAGACCGCGCCGGCGCCCGTCCAGCGTAGTAAATTCATCCAGGGAAACTTTCTCCCCCTTGGCAGCAGCCGCCTCCTGCACAACAGTAATATTCTCACGCACAAATCGTAAATCCAGCATTATTTGTTAACCTCCTGTTCGGAAAATACAGTTGGATGGTTGGATAGTTGGACAGTCGGACAGGAAAAACATCTTAAATCCTGCCTCCTGCTTCTTTACTCTTGTTTTTCCCTCCTGCTTCCTGCCTCTTGCTTCTTGCCTCTTGCACTTACATCTCCTGTGGCGCTTCGATACCCAGCAAGGCGAGGCCGTTTCGCAATACAATACGCACCCCTGCCACGAGTTGCAGGCGCCCCTCCCGGAGCTCTTTTTTCGCGGTGAGCACCGGGCAATTGTGATAAAATTTATTGAAATCCCGGGCCAATTCCAGGAGGTAACGGGCCAGATAGGAGGGCCGGTTGTCACGCACCGCACGCACGATCTCCTCGCTGAAGTGGGCCATAGCGATAACAAGTGCTTCTTCCTCCGGTTCGCCCAAAAGGGCAAGCTCCTGCGGGGTGGCTTCCCCATTTCCTGAGGCCTTGCCTGAAGCCCCTTCTGCTGCGGCCGCGCGACGCAGAATGCTGCAGATACGGGCATGGGAATACTGGATGTATGGTGCGGTCTCCCCGGCAAAATCCAGGACCTTCTCCCAGTCAAATTCCACGTCTTTGATCCGGTCATTGATCAGGTCTCCAAAAATTACGGCACCCAGTCCCACAGCACGTGCCACACTGTCTTTATCGGGCAAAGTGGGGTTTTTTTCTTCGACGGTCTCTCTGGCTAACTCCACTGCCCTTTTCAACACTTCTTCGAGGAAAATGACCTTCCCCTGACGCGTGGACATGCGCCCGTCTTTAAAATGGATGAGGCCAAAAGGAACATGGAGACAATTTTCGGCCCAGCTAAAGCCCATCAGTTCAAGTAACTTGAAAAACTGCTGGAAGTGCAACGTCTGTTCCGCGCCGACGACGTAGAGCATGCGGTCAAAGGAGTAGGTCTGATAACGGTAGATCGCCGCCGCCAGATCCCGGGTAATATAGAGGGCCGCACCGTCTTTTTTTTGCAGCAGACAGGTGGGAATACCGTACTGCTCCAGGTCGGCCACAAGAGCACCTTCGCTTTCCTTTACCAGGCCCCGTGCGCGGGCCAGTTCGATGGTCCCTGCCAATTGATCATTATAATCGCTTTCCCCCATGTAGGAATCAAAACTGATTCCGAGGTAACGGTAAAGACGCTGAAAATCTTCGAGGCTGAGGGCACGAAAGTGCTCCCACAGTTCCCGGGCCTCCGGATCGCCCTTTTCGAGACGACGAAACCAGGTGCGTGCCTCATCCTCCAGTACCGGTTCATTTTCCGCTTCCTGATGAAAGCGGACATAGAGTTGGTAAAGGTACTGCACCGGTTCCTCAAGCAGGCGTGCTGCATCTCCCCAGCGGCGGTATGCAACAATCAGCTTGCCGAACTGAGTGCCCCAGTCCCCTAAATGATTTATCCCCACTACTTTGTACCCGAGAGCACGGTAAAGACGGCAGAGCGCATTGCCGATGACGGTGGAACGGAGGTGTCCGACGCTGAAAGGTTTGGCAATGTTGGGTGCGGAGTAATCCACAAGCACCGTCTTTCCCTCCCCTTCAGCCAGAGTGCCGTAAGCCGGACCCGCCCGCAGGATCTGGGGTAAAAGTGTTTTAAAAAGGTAAGAACGGTGCACATAAAAATTAAGATAAGGCCCTACACTTTCCACCCGTTCCAGGTGCTCCGATACCCAGGTGTGTTCGGCCAGCTCGGCAGCGATGGCCTGGGGTGATTTTTTAAGACGGCGTGCCAGGGGGAAGCAGGGAAATGCATATTCCCCCAGTTTAGGATCGTGAGGGATCTCCAGAGAAGCTTCCACCTCAGGTGAAGGCAGGCCGGTTAGTGAAGCAATGCGGGTAACAATTTCTTTTCTCACTGGCAGCAAAGGTTATCACGGTCCTTTTTGTTAAGTTGGATAGTGGGATAGAAGATAGTTGGATAGTAAAAAGACCCAAAAATTCAATGTTTTCATAAGGACATGGTGTTGTGTCTATCCCACTACCTGCTATCTAACTACCTTCTATCTAACTATTTTAGCCCAAGAGAGAGGGAATAACAACATTTTTAAGGAATATTTACCCCTACAGGGGGATTTTCCCTTGTATTATTATACCCTGAAGTGTTATTTTTCAATGCTTGTAACAACTCAGCACTCTTGAAAATAGCACAAAGGGGTTCAGGATTACCTGTGAGTAACCGTTCAGGCTCGATCAAAAGGCTTTGCCGGACCGGGGTTTCCACATGCTACGTGTTTGAGCGCAGCGAGCCAAAGCATGTGAGCCGGGTCGGCAAAGGCAACCCCTGTATCTTTAA
>SKTJ01000194.1 GCA_007122565.1 Syntrophomonadaceae bacterium
ACTCTGCCTGAATCCCTGGAAAATATCATCACCAAGACTTCGGGCGTTCCTTCCAAATCCGGTATCTTCAATAATGCCGCCCAAGTCTGGAATCACAGCTTTTACTGGAACTCCATGAAATCCGGGGGAGGAGGCCGTCCCACCGGAGCAATAGCTGATGAAATCAAGCAGCATTTCGGAAGCTATGAACAGTTTGCTGAGCAGTTCAAAAAGGCCGGGCTGACCCAGTTTGGAAGCGGCTGGGCCTGGCTTGTCCTGAACAAGGGCAGGCTGGAGGTTATGAAGACCCCCAACGCGGACACCCCCCTGGCCCACGGGCTGAAACCCATACTGACCATGGACGTCTGGGAGCACGCTTATTACCTGGATTATCAGAACAGAAGGCCGGACTATATCGATGCCTTCATCAATAACCTGATCAATTGGGAATTTGCCTCTTCCCAGCTTGAGTAGCCTTTGACAGCATAATGTCTAGCCTGCATTTTTTTACAAAAGGTCTATACATCTGTTGACAGCCCCTGACTTTATGCTTTTCAAGCAGGGATCCGCTGACAGATCGATTTTTTTTGTTTTGTTGCCAAAGTAAGTATTATTGAAATTATTTCACTTCCCCTTGACAACATTCCCGCAGGTGTATATTATAAATGTACATATATACCCCCCCAGGGGTATGTTTAAATTACACATAATCCTCAGGTTTGGAGATAATCTTGTAAAGAAGGTGAGAGTACAGATGGAAAAAGTAAGCTTAAAAATATCCGGTATGAGCTGTTCAAGTTGTTCCCAAAAGGTGGAAAAAGCGCTTAATCAGGTGGAGGGCGTGCAAAGCGCTGCGGTTAATCTACCCATGGAAAAGGCTTATGTGGAATACGATTCCCAATTGGTTTCACAAGAGCAGCTGCTGCGCGCGGTGGAAAAAACGGGATATGAGGTCGAGTTACTGGACCAGACAGGCAGTATGGAGACGCTTAGCCTGAATGTTACGGGGATGAGCTGTGCCGTTTGTGCCAACAAAGTGGAAAAAGCGCTCAGTTCCTTTGCGGGCGTGGAAAGCGCCGTTGTTAATCTGCCCGCAAACAAAGCAACAGTCCGGTTCAACAATGCCAAGGTTAGGAAACAGGACCTGGTTGAAGCAGTGGAAAAGACGGGTTATCAGGTGGTTGCGGGGAGCAGCGAAAGCCCGGTGGCAAGAGATGTATCAGAGGAAGAAGTGGATGCACAGAAAATGAAGCATGCGGCTGATAAAATGAAATTGGCCGCTGTCTTTGCGGGGATCATCATGGTGCTGATGATGGTACACATGTTCATCTTCCCCATCCCCGGCTACTTTATCATCACTGTAATCCTCGCTATTCCGGCCATATTTGTTGCGGGCTGGGAAACGCATCTGGGTACATGGCGATCGCTGCGCCACGGCAGTGCCAACATGGATACCCTCGTAACCCTCGGTTCCCTTGTCCCCTATCTGTTAAGTTTTCTGCGCTTCTTCGTTCAAACCACTACCTTTGTGGAGATGGCCGCGTCCATTATGGCACTGCACCTGGTAGGCCGTTACCTGGAAGCACGGGCCAAGGGAAGGGCTTCCCAGGCGATTAAAAAGCTGCTGGCCATGGGGGCGAAAAAAGCGCGGGTAATCGTGGACGGCGTGGAAAAAGAAATCCCGGTGGAGGAGCTGCAGCCGGGGCAGATCATGATTGTCCGTCCCGGGGAAAAGATCCCCACGGACGGAGTGGTTATGGGAGGCGAAAGCAGCGTTGACGAATCCATGGCCACGGGTGAATCCCTCCCCATCATCAAAAAAGCTGGGGATGAGGTGATCGGCGCCACCGTTAACGGACAGGGCATACTGAAGGTGGAAGCGAGTAAGGTGGGCAAAGACACTTTCCTTTCCCAGGTAATTAAGATGGTTGAGGAATGCCAGGGCTCCAAGGTCCCGATCCAGGAATTTGCGGATCGGGTGACGGGATATTTTGTCCCCGTTATCCTGCTCATTGCCGTGGGCGCCTTTGTTTCCTGGATGCTCTTTCCCGAGTTTCACTTAGGGATTGTGCAATATTTTAATTTTCCCTGGACCAATCCGGCCGCGCCCATTTTAACGTTGGCTATTCTGGCTACGACTGCCGTGCTGGTGATCTCCTGCCCCTGTGCACTGGGCCTGGCCACCCCCACCGCCCTGATGGTGGGCAGCGGACTCGGCGCGGAAAAAGGAGTACTGATCCGCAGCGGTGAAGCGATCCAAACGATGAAGGATATTAAGATCATCGCCTTCGACAAAACGGGAACTATTACCAAGGGAAAACCGGAGCTCACAGATCTTATCACCCTGAACGGTTTTAGTGAGGACGATCTGCTCTTTTACGCCTCCAGCATTGAAGCTGCCTCAGAACATCCCCTGGCCGCGCCGATCATCGAAAAGGCCAGAAAACAGGGGCACCCTCCGGGAGAGGTTGAGCAGTTTACGGCGATTACGGGTAAAGGGGTTGAGGGCCATGTGCAGGAGAAAGATGTTTTAGTGGGCAACAGGCAGCTCATGTCTTTAAAAGGAATTGATTATGAGAGCATTGAAAAGACTCTGGAAAGCCTGGAAAATGAGGGCAAAACGGCCATGTTGGTTGCGGTGGACAGCGTATTGGCGGGGATCGTTGCGGTGGCGGATACACTCAAGGAACAATCTGCCGCTGCCATCAGGGAAATTGAAAATATGGGGATACGCACCGCTATGATCACCGGGGATAACCGGCGCACTGCTGCAGCAATCGCAGAAAAGGTGGGAATCAGCAGGGTGCTCGCGGAAGTGCTGCCGGAAGGAAAAGTGGATGAAGTGCGCAAACTGCAGGATGAATATGTAATGGTTGCCATGGTGGGCGACGGCATCAACGATGCACCGGCACTGAAACAGGCCAACGTGGGCATTGCCATCGGCACCGGCACGGACGTGGCCATCGAAGCTGCGGACATTACACTGATCCGCGGCGATTTAGGTGGCGTTATTTCAGCGATCAAGCTTTCCCATGCCACATTTCAAAAGATCCGGCAAAATTATTTCTGGGCCTGGATTTATAATACGGTAGCCATTCCCATGGCCTTTTTCGGATTATTACACCCCATCATTGGAGCAGCAGCCATGGCCCTCAGTTCGTTAAATGTGGTACTAAATTCCCTGCGGTTGAAAAAGGTTAATCTTGATCCTGTCCCGCAGGGACAGGATCAAGTAGGAGTCAGTAGTCAGTAGTCAGAATGGAAGCCGGGGGAACAGGCGGGCGGCTCCCCAGCCGCCCTCAGAGATATTAAATATATTCTTTTAAAGATATGTGGAAAAGAAGGTGGAAGTTATGGTGGAGGAAAACAGCTTGGATTGTCAATGTTCACAGCAGCAGGGTAGTTATCAGGAGCATAAGAAGAAAATTCTGGATGGTTTGCGACGGGTTGAAGGTCAGGTGCGAGGGGTACAGCGGATGGTGGAAGAAGAACGCTACTGTGTGGATGTGCTGAACCAGATCACAGCAGCCCGTATGGCGCTGGCCCGTCTGGCTATGATTGTCCTTGATGACCATGCCAAGGGTTGTGTAAGCAAAGCCATTCAGGAAAAAGACAGTGCAGATAGCACCATCGAGGAAATGATGGATGTAATCCGGAAAATGCTGCAGTAGCTGTTACGAAGCAGGGAAACGGTTCCATCACCTTCCCTCGGTCCTTTCGCTGCGCTACGGAAGTTGCATGGGGACATTCCTCTGAAAAAGGTATGTCCCCTTTCCTTCAGTCCGTCCCCCTGCTTCAGTTAAGTGCAAAACCCAACACCATGTATGGCGGCAACCCCAGCCGCCCGCCCATAATTCCTTTCAACTCCAGTAATAAAGGAACACGTTAGACCTATTTCTTCTTTTATTTCTTTGGTATAATTTTTATAATGGATTTAAAATAAGTATATGGAGGGAAGCGTGCTGAGCCATACAGATATCTTCACATATTTAAAGGATTTCGTCCATACGGAAGATGAAAAATGGGCCACGCTTAACGGGCCGGCAAAGAGCACCCTTGTGGAAACAGTTACCCTTAACGGCCGGGCAGTACCCCGTTATATCAATGAATTCTGGACAGCGCGGCAAAGGCAGGCTTCCTCCATTCAGGAGATTTCCTACCGCGCTTGTTATAAACCCCAGTTACCCCGTTTTTTTATCAACTTGCTCACTGAACCGGAAGATCTGGTTTATGACCCATTCAGCGGCCGGGGCACTACTATTGTTGAAGCAGCTCTATTGGGGCGAAACGTTATCTCCAATGACGTGAACCCCCTGAGCAAAATTCTTGCGGCACCACGGCTCGCCGTTCCCTTACTGCCTGACATTATGGAACGGTTGTCCCAAATCCCCCCTGACAGCAGCACCGACCTGGACTTGTCCATGTTTTATCATCCGGAGACTTTGGCAGAAATAAATGTTTTACGCAATTACCTAACCCGGGTAAAAGAAGCTAACCGGGAAGATGACATTGACCGCTGGATCCGCATGGTGGCCACAAACAGGCTCACCGGCCATTCCAAAGGCTTCTTTTCCATTTATACCCTTCCCCCCAACCAGGCCGTATCGGCGGAGCGTCAGGTAAAAATAAACTTAAAAAGGAACCAACAGCCCGATTACCGGGATACAGGGATGCTCATAATGAAGAAATCCCGCAGCCTAATCCGGAACTTAAGTGCCGCAGAAAGGGAAAATTTACAGAAGGCATGCCCAAGTGCCATTTTTCTCGAAACAGATGCGCGGCATACTGAGGCCATACCAGCTGCTTCTGTGCAGTTAACTGTAACGTCCCCTCCCTTTTTGGACATTGTGCAGTACTCGCAGGATAACTGGCTGCGCTGCTGGTTTAATAATCTGGATATGACCCAAATTGAAAAGAACATAACCATGGCCAAAACGGTGGAACAGTGGTCACTGGTGATGGGTGATGTTTTTAAAGAGCTGTACCGTATCACTAAAAAAGAGGGCTGGGTGGTCTTTGAAGTGGGCGAAGTGAAACAGGGGCGGGTTAAGTTGGACGAGCATGTAGTTCCCCTTGGCCTGCAGGCAGGCTTTGCCTGTGAGGGCATTATTATCAATTTGCAAGAGTTTACGAAAACATCAAATATCTGGGGGGTTGGCAACAACAACCTGGGAACCAACACCAATCGCATTGTTCTTTTCCGTAAAAACTGAGGCCTGTTCGTGTAGACAATGTGGGGCATCCGCTATGGATGCCCCTTTTATATGAACCCCCGCTTAGCATACAGATACAGGATTAGGGTAATAATCTGACGTCAAAACAAATTCCACCCCTGGACGAGAGTTCGATGGTATTGAAAATATTAAAAACAAACCCGGGCGGCACGTATAGCCGAAATATGGTACCCGATAACTGTGGGCAGAACGAAATACTAGGCTTATCCTGATTTGACTGAGGATCCTGCTTTACCTGCGGGGTGGGTTTGTTTATTTCAGCAATGGACCGCCTTTCTTTATTCTTCATAAAAATACATCCTTCCCTTAAGGTATATGGTATAGCATATGCAACAGCCTGTTTTTTGTGAGTTTTATCATAATCAGAATATATCATATTAGTCAACACAGGAGTAATGCGACTGTATATCCAGGGGAATGTAGACCCCCATGCCCCTGTTCCGGTCAGCAATCAAGAATCGATCAAAATGTAATTCCCAGGCACCTTCATTTAGACTTTGCCTTTCAACTTTCGACATTTGACTAAACTTTACTGATAGGGATAATTACCCATCGGTAAATATTTCTTTTAGGTGTTTACCAGCAGCTTTCTTATGATATAATTTAGCTGACAGGGTATCTCCCCAATGCAT
>SKTJ01000091.1 GCA_007122565.1 Syntrophomonadaceae bacterium
AAATCGACGGCAACTACCTCGATACCGGCTTCTTTCACCCTGGTGAAAAAATCTCGCAGCGTTTCGGTATACTGGGTATTGAAAAAGCATGCGTCCAGCGTGAATATGCCCACCTTCTTTTCCGGGTCAATGGTATAGCTGACAAAATCGGCCCCGCCTGACCTTTCAATTTTATTATCCTCGCTGAACTCGTATCGCTCCGTCTCCAGGGTGCCGCGGTTATCAAAGGTATACTCAACGGAGCCGGAGATATGGAGCCCAAGCCAGTTGAGGCCGTATTCTGTTTTGAGATAGTCGGGGAAGTGATGCTCGGCGTGGTAGATATTCTCGTAGCTGAACTGCTTTAAAAAAATTTCGTACAGCTCTTCCACCGGCACGCCGCCAATTTTTACAACTTGCTGGCCCGCCCGCGGTCCTCTTGTACACAGGAGCAGGCCGCCCCTTTTCTTTAAGTCGAGGTTTATCTGCTTCATACAATCTGTATGGTAAGGAATTGTGGCGTGGGCATCCCCCAACTGGTGCAGGATGCGGGAAGCGGCTGCGGACAAATCAACGATTCGCGGGCTCTTAGGCATATTTTTAATTTCCATACCATGTTGAGCAGCAACCGCTGCCGGGAGGCCCTCTGCGGCAGAGAGGTGGCGTTCGGCAATCATCCTGACCATATAGTCCAGGTCGGCTACGGCTTGTTCCCTGGTTAACCGCCGGTCGTAGGGCGGTATCTCCCGCAGCAAATCCCAACTTGCAGTGTTCCTGTACGGGTTTAAAAAGAAGTGATAAAAACCGGCAGCAGCCACGAAAAACACAACCAGTATCAGGGCAATTTTCAGTGCCAGGAACTTTTTCTTTTGAACACGCACACCAAACAACTCCTATCAAGCTCATTATGCAACCGGCACTGAAATAATTTCTCTCCTTCAAACTCTTCCTGTCGAACCAGTTATTGTTTGAAGTATCTCAGTGCCCTTGTATAATGTTTTCCAGGTTATCGTAAAAATCCTGTTTTAAACTATAATACCTGTTACCGATTTTCATGATGGCATATTTTTCATTTAAAACTCTAAAAACATGGTTATACTCTACCACTTCATCTTTTGTTATGGTTTTAACATAAGCGGTAACCAGGACTTTACCTTCCTTTTGAAAATCTATCTTGTAGTCTAAACTAAAATCTTTGTTAATCTTGCCATAACTGATATGGCCTGTTATGCCCTCAAGCAGAACACCGGCATCCACCTCTATTATTTCATCCTCGTTTAACGATGTGATTTCAACTTGATCCGCTTCAAAAATGCTCAGGGAAATGAGTGTTTGATACCTGTGATAGGATGAATGAATAAAAAGGACAATTAATAACACACAAACTAGGGATATGAATATTTTCTTCTCCCTGACAGCTTTAAAGAACAGATAAGTCAGGATAAGCATAAATATCAGTGCCAGTATTGATTCTATCCCTATTCTGACCCCCAGATCCATTTTATGCACCTCCCTTGTTTTTTGAATATTACCTTGCGGCCACCTTTCGCTTGATAAGGATTCCCAGTGAAGTGGTTAAAAACCATGCGCCGCTGTATGCATAAAAGCCCCCGGACAGCCAATACACAAAGCTACTAAAATCGCCTCCGGGATAGTAAAGGCGCGGCAGCAGGGAATATGCAAGGCCGGTAAGCATGACTGCAGCAACAAGCAGGATCATCCCTTTAAAGAAGCTGCCTTTTACAATGCCAAAAAGGGCAGACCAAACCCCGATTAACAACGCCAACAAGAGGATGGTTATGTCCAGGAACCCCCCATAAGCGCTGTACAATTCAAGGGCTCCCGGAGGCTCGGTCATGGCCTGGGTTGGCAAAATCTCCTTAAGGTGATCATATTTTAAAAGGCCGTAAACAAGAATTACAAGCAGCAGGGAAAAGTAAGTGCTGCACAGCCATGCCGCTACCCGTGATAGCTTCATCCCCTCACCTTCTCACTATACTCTTATAACGCATCATATTTTTCAGGGCTTTTTCAAGATTATCTGCCTTCAAAGGTACATGTGGACTGCTGCCTAAAGTTACCTCTTCAGGAAAGCTCATGGAATCTCATCTCTCTTTCTGTCAGGTTATGGGCTCTTCTTTTGTAATAATGCTTTCCGGGTCCTTTGGATGAGGGAAGACGGCATAATCATAAACCTTTCCGTCTGCATCGTTGAAGTAGAGCAAAGAAAAGCCTTGGATGGTTTCTTCTTCCGACCAAAAAAGGAATAACTGGCCTAACAGGATGCCGCTTGTCAGTCCTGCCAGATCAACCTCAGACAACTCCGTGACAAACTGGTAGGAGATATCCTCGGCAAAGTCATAGCGCCAGACTTCATTGTCATTTTTCTGGTTTATGACAACCGTGTAATTGTGCCCGAAAGAATCAAGGATCTGTTCTTTTTTCATCCCCAGTTCAAGATACTCTTTAATACTGTCAACAGGCGACACCGGTTCTGTCTCCCACTCAGCACCATAATCTCTTCTTTGCAAATCCTGCATCGACCACATTGCCTGCTTGTTCACGATCCGGTCCACTTCGTCAGGCTCTAAATTCAACGCTTCGGCTGTTTTTACCATTATATCCCCACGGTTGGGAATGTAATCAGGTGTTAGCTCCTCATAAAAAGCGTCAATCCAGGCAACCCATACTTCAAGCTCCTCGGCAGACAGCATAGTGTCCCAGTCTTTTTCAAACAAAATCCATTCAAAAGACATGCTGTCATAATCGCCCGCCATAACGCTGTCGGCCATTCTCATATCACCCTCAGGTGCATAATACGCAGCACCGAGGGTATAACCGTGACCGATATACTCTTCATAATCATAAAACATAATCGATAGAACATGGAACTCTTCTTGCTGTTTGGCATCCTCAACAAGTTTAATCGCCAACTCCTGCAATTGCTCTGTTGTAAATGGTTTATTCACAACAACATGCCAGGTGTACTGCTTTATGTCCGCATAGGATGTATCTTCAATATAGCCTACGAAATAATCCTCCCTGACGGCACATCCGCCAATTAATAAGGGCAGCATAATCAATAACACACAAAGCCAACAAGCAGTTTTGCTGAAAAATGTAATTGTTATTGGCACCTGAAATCAACCTTCTTTCTTATCTTTGCAACAGCTCCGTGCTTCTGCTCCGGGTTTTCTGCAGTGAATAATCCCATTAGGCGATCATCATGTAACAGCGAAAAAACAACGGAAACGGCTTACTGCACCGTCTTCAATTTCCACACGCAACGCAACGCCGTGTTCGCCGTCACCATAAATTATTTCGTAAGCCTCATAATATATGCCACCTCCCGTTTCATGGTGCGCCATGACTCCATAAAGGGGTTTTGTGGCATATCTTGGGTTTTCCCCCTCCACAGGTTTTTCCTCATAGGAGAATTTATCAATGACACTTTCCATGCTGTCCCCCACCTGGATACCACGCGGTCCGTCAGCTCCCGCTGTATTAACTTCAAAAGAAAGCAACTCGTCTTCCCAAAAGCGCAAAGTACCAAAGGGATAATGGAGTATTTTTACATTCCCGTGCAGGGCTGCATTAAAGTCAATGGTCGTTTCCTCAGGCTCTCCCAGTATCGTCAAAACGGTTTCTTCCGGCATGCCAAGGCTCACACCAAGGACGTAACAGTCTTCAAGGGAAAAAGGAGCGGGACCTTTTCCTTCCGTTACTGCTGAGTCGTTTGGCACCAACTCTTCCTGCTCTTCATCAAGATCGATATTTACCTCGTCATTACCATTATTAACAGCGACATCCGCACTGTTCTCCTGTCCAGGGGCAGGGGTCGGTAATTCTGCAGGTTTTGTGCAACCTGTTGTCAAGAAAGCTAGTGCAACGAGTAAAGCCAGTATAAACACAACTAAACCGCCAAACCTCTTTTTCAATTTTGAACATCCCCCTATCAATCCTTTAAATCTGAAAACACTGCTCTTTTTTTTAGGACGAAGGTAATCATTACCAGGTTCCCTTAAAATAATAGAATTTTCCAGTTATAATAAAAAGGGCGCCATATTATAGTCCTGCCAGCTGATTCTATACAGTCTTCCAAACGTGTATACCCAAAGGAATACCAACGATTTAATTGATAATTAATAATTTTTGTCCTATGAAATTTGTGATATCCGACTGGATAATTAAAATTAATCATTTATTATATCTCCCATCCTTAGTAATAACTTATTTGATATCTTCTTCAGTATGTTTCCTCTTGCATATAAACATTTTTGCCTGCCTGCAGGGTTCTAAAGGCATCATCCGCACCTGCCGGCTCCGCTCCCAGAAATTTTGAGCACAGCACCATCTACTGCGTCATCTTAATCAGTCTAAACAACCAACACATTCCAAAAGGAAAAGAACCACAGCAACACCATTGTGGCAATTGCAAACAACGTGTAATGAATGCGCCCGGGAGTTCGCCAGTATCCTTTCACCCAGGCGAATACCGCAAAGATCACGACTGCCATTCCTACAATGGCCATCACTAGTGGCACCAAATTGAGCAATGCTATCCATGCAGGCGTTTCGCCATAAGCCATTGCCGGCAAACCATACACAGGATCCGGTTCACTTGCAACAATCGTCTCCAGCACAAAAGCTAAAGTGAGAAGCCCATACGCGATGGCCACCCCCTTTGCTACTTTCGCCACTTTTGAAACGACTAATGGTTGCTCCCTTTTTTTATGACGGATCTTTTGCATGGCTGCCTTGATTACCCAATATAAAGGGCTCCCGATAACGAACAGTACAGCCAGAATTAGCATCAGGATGTTCAATATACTTGCCTCATACCATGCCGCTTTGGAATAGCTCATGGGGCCATCTGTCATAAGCATCGTTTTCCCCATGGGATCTGTCCCGAACACAATCGTCCGGAAATCACCGCCAAAGTCTTGTGTTCTTCCTACTCTCAAATTGTGATACACACCCGGCTCAATTTCTACGAACCGGTTTGTTTCACCCAGGTGTGTGACCAATAAATAGCCCTCTTCGTCCGCATCAACATGAATCTGCCCCATGATAAGGCTGAGAAATTTATCTGAAGTTGTAAACGCGCGCCGGTTTGCATGATACTCGCCTGCAAACTCCCTCGAACGTTCGGCCATGCCGGCAGCAGGTGTGGGCTCAGTTACAATGCTATCCGGGAAATAACGATCCATAAACGAATGAAATACTTCGATGTACAAAAGAGGGTTCCCGCCACTAAATGAAATAAAAATGCCTGCCTGTTCTTCCGGCAACAAATAAAACCCCGTATCAAAAAGCATGGTACCACCTGGATGAAAAAGTGTCCGTCGACCGTTGAACGTACCCTCAATAAAACCATGGGCCATCCCATCCAGACGGGGATGATGTGTAAACAGCTGACTGAACATTTTCCCCGCTGTTTCCGCTTGAAGAATGCTTGCTCCCTCAAGTTGACCCTCTTGAAGATGGGACAACATAAACCGGGCCATATCCGAAGCCGTACTGCTCATACTGCCCGCAGGCTCAGTAAAAAACTCAAATTTTCCCTCACGAAACTCCCCGTCCACATAGCGATATGCTTTAGCCATATAGCCTGCCAAATCCCCGGGCAAAGGCTGACGGAATGTACTGTGCTCCATACCCAGCGGTTTATAAATATTCTTTTCAATATATTGTGCAAAAGGCATGCCTGACACCAGTTCCACAATGTAACCTGCTAAAATTGTACCGTAATTGGAATATGCAGACACCTCACCAGCAGGAAAAACCCGTGCAGGCAGGTGTTTGCGAACGTACAGGTCAAGGGGAACCAATT
>SKTJ01000329.1 GCA_007122565.1 Syntrophomonadaceae bacterium
GCAAGCAGAATCATCAGCAGCATGGAGATGGATACGGGTAGAATTGCCCGAAGGGCGTCACCATTAGCCTTAATCGAAATACGGAAAAGTCCCGTGCCTTTAAACATGACCATTATTGCAAGGAGCAGAGCAATTAGGGCAGCTGGCAAATTATTCAGCAGCAACCGGCCCAGCTTAAGCCCTGTAAGTTCAACTGTGATGATCATGGCGGGGTACAGGGGATACATCAGATAGATTATATGGCGGAAAAAGACATTTATTGCCGCCTTTCGCTCCGACTCCAGCTTCAGATCTGCAGTAGCTTCTTCCACCAGCGGCGCCGAAAAAACAGCTCCACCCAGAATCGGCATAAGGCCCACAAGCATGGCCAGGAATGAGGCAATTACCCTCCTGTCTGCGATCATGGTATATAAGCCTGACATGAACTTTTCCAGCAAACCTGTTTCTTTCATCAGGCTGTTGAAAAACCCGAGTAGGATTACACTGAGAATCAAAGTTAGTGTCACAGCAGAAGTCAGGGTTGATGCTAACGCCCACCAAAGTCCTGCCGGACCCAGCCCTCCCGTAAACCCCACCACAACAGCAGCAACAAGCAATGTAATCCCCAGCTCGATTTTTCTAAGACTGCCTAAGCTGACAATTAAACAAAGAATAAGTATCTCCAGCCACGCGGGAAAGTATATCATAAAACCACGGTCTCCTGATTTACATTGATGACGTGCTTATCTTTATTTCCCGCTTTATCTAATTTATCCTGCTTTGCGATACAGCCAATTCCCCCCTTGCTTTCCTAGTGTGTGCCTCAAATTAAAAAGAAGGAGCGTAGCAAACAGGCTATCGCTCCTTTGAGGATGCTGGTCCTGGATGTGGCAAACAAAACGTCCCGGTGCCTCACTCCACCAGCAGGATGGCATAGCGATGCATAGTCTCCTTGTAATCTCTAAGCACCTCAATGGAGTAACCGGCACTGCGCACCGTGGCGAAAACGTCCACTGCCAGGGATTCAGGCCCGGGGCGTGCTTCTTCCTTTTTCACACAAGCCTCTCTTGTACCCGTACATTGCTCGCAAAGGCGACACTCATCCATAAAGAGCATGAATGCCTTGTGAAAGCCGGACCAGAAAACCTCCCGCTCCAGCCGGAGCAACCGGTCGCTCACATCCTTACTCCACAAACGACGCTCCTCAGGATGATCCACTGCTTTGGACAGATGAAAAATAACAGCTTTATCGTACTCGGCAAAAAATTCACGGCATTCCGCCACCGCAGGCACCTGGGGCGGGCAGGTCCCTTTTTTGCCATAACTGGAGCATCCGAACATGCACTTGAAGCGCACCCACTGGGCCACCTGAATCTGTTCCGCCCTGATCCAGCGGTAATCGTCAAAGCCATGTTTACCAAACAGCTCACCGAGCATCTGCTTGTCCATCTAAACCATCCTCTTGCTTATGATTTTTGAAGCGGAAGAGAGGTTTTCACCTTTCATTGATAAAGATAATCCCGGGTGAGGGGCAGTTGGTTATTCAGTCCCTTGCTGAAAAGGATCTGGTGTATGTCAAGCCCGCTGGCTTGGAAGGACGAAGTACATCCCACCAGGTATAAACGCCACATACGCACGAATTTTTCCCCGTATTTTTCTTCCACCTGATCAGCCACTTCCTCAAAATTCCGGGCCCACCTGTCTGTGGTCATGGCATAATGCATGCGCAGGCTTTCCACGTCCAAGAGATTAAAACTATAGTGGGGCAATTCCCAAACCACTTCCCTGAGGGAAGGGATGTAGCCCCAGGGGAAAATATATTTCTCCAGCCAGGGGTTGGTGTGGGACTCCATGGGATGCGTAATGGTATGGAGTAGTGAAAGCCCCTGCGGTTTTAACATCTTTTCGATAGAGGCAAAGTATTCCGGAATGTTTTCCTTACCTACATGCTCAAACATACCCACACTTACTATTTTATCGTAAACAGGCCCTTCCCTGACAAGGTCCCGGTAATCGACCAAGCGAACCTCAACTTGTCCCGCGAGCCCCTCTTCCTCAATACGCCGCTTTGTCTCCCTCTCCTGCTCCTGGCTGAGGGTAACACCCACCGCTTTAATCCCATACAACTTAGCAGCACGAATAATCAACCAGCCCCAGCCGCTACCGATATCCAGCAGCCTTTCCCCCTCTTTCAACTGCAACTTACGTAATATATGGTCAATTTTCTGCAACTGCGCCTGTTTAAGGGAGTCTTCGGGAGAGCGAAAATAGGCACAAGAGTAGCTCATGGTTTCGTCAAGCCAGAGACTGAAGAAATCGTTCCCCAGATCGTAGTGGTACTGCACATCCTCCGCCTGCTTGCAGAGTGAAGTGTTTTTTTGCCGTTTCAGGAAACGCTGCAGCAACCCTTCCCCATCGACTTTGCTCTTAAGCAAACTGTCGTTCCGGATAAACAGTTTGAAAACATCCCGCAAGTCCCCCTCGAAATCAATCTTTCTTTGCATATATGCTTCACCAACCTGAACTTCCGGTTCATAAAGCATCGCCTGCAAATCCAGTTTTTCGTTTACAATCATCTTAAAAACAGGCTTACATTCTTTCGTCCCGTAAATCTCCGTATCCCCGTCCCAGTAAGTAACAGCAAAAGACTCCCCCTCAACCCGTTTAAAGACCGACCGCAAAATACTCTTTTGCACTGCTTTTCGCTCCTTTCCGTGTTATTTTCAGGTAACTTGTCCACCTATCTGCAAAACCGATTAGGCGGTTCAACTTTCCCCTTACACATGTTTACTCGCTCCTACTCCATTTTACCCCTATCTTTATCAATATTTCAAGGATGAATAAGGAAAATCCTCAAAAAGATGGAGTACCATTTCCAAAAAGAAATGATATAATGGTAAGAAAACTGTAACAACTCAGCACTCTTGAAAATAGCACAAAGGGGTTCAGGATTGCCTGTGAGTAACCGTTCAGGCTCGATCAAAAGGCTTTGCCGGACCGGGGTTTCTACATTTTACTTGTCTGAGCGCAGCGAGCCAAAAAATGTGGCCGGGTCGGCAAATGCAACCCCTATATCTTTAACTTGAGACTGCGGTTTCGAACAGGTATCCTGCACCCCGCTGCAAATTATACCTGAGTAGTAACAGAAAACTAAACATAAGGGCGAACTTTATGCAAACTAATGTAAACAAAACCATTGCCTTACTTGTCATTAATATAAGCACATTCTCCTCAGCCTTTATGACTTCTGCTATTCATATTGCCCTTCCAACAATCGGCGCTGAATTTCTGGCTGACACAGTATTACTTGGTTGGCTTGTTACTGCCTATCTGTTGACTACGGCAATTCTGCTTGTCCCCCTGGGAAAGGCATCTGATATTTACGGCAGGAAAAAATATTTCCTTTATGGCATCAGCTTATTTACCCTTTCCTCTTTTCTCAGTGCAATTTCCCCATCCCTTGCTTTACTATTTGCCTTTAGAATCATCCAGGGAGTCGGCACCGCTTTGCTTCTCGGAACAGGCGTGGCCATGCTTTCATCTATATTTCCCCCGGGGGAAAGGGGCAGGGCCCTGGGGATTAACGTCGCCGTAACATACATCGGGTTATCAATGGCCCCGGCACTGGGAGGTATACTAACCCAGTATTTTGGCTGGCGTAGTATTTTCCTTTTCAATGTGCCGCTGGGTTTATTGATGATTTTACTTGTTCTCTGGAAAGTGAAAGGTGAGTGGGCTGAAGCAGCAGGGGAAAAGCTTGACTATGCCGGTTCTTTTATTTATTCTTTCACGGTTATCTTCATCATTTACGGTCTTACGCTGATACCGGAAATAAGAGGACTCTGGTTTATTATTCCAGGTTTGGCGGGCCTTTTGTTATTCATCCACTGGGAATTAAAAATAAAAAACCCTATTCTGAATATACACCTCTTTACCCAGAACAGGGTTTTTGCCCTTTCGAATCTATCAGCACTAATCAATTACAGCTCAACCTATGCGCTGGGATTTATGCTCAGCCTCTACCTCCAATATATCAAAGGGCTTGATCCCCAATATGCAGGTTTTGTGCTCGTATCCCAACCCATGATGATGGCCCTCTTTTCGCCTTTTACAGGCAGGTTGTCGGAGCGGATTGAACCGAGAATCCTCGCTTCAAGCGGTATGGCCATTGTTGTTGCAGGACTTATTCCCCTCGCGTTCATATCCGGGCAGACATCCCTTTACTATATCATTGCCTGTCTCATGGTCCTTGGTTTCGGTTTCGCCGTTTTTTCATCTCCCAACATGAACGCGATCATGAGTTCTGTTGAGAAGAATTATTATGGTGTCGCGTCGGCCACCCTTGCCACCATGCGGCTCACCGGCCAACTCTTCAGTATGGCAATTGTCATGGTAGTGTTTGCCATTAACATGGGGCAAACCCAGATAACCCCCGCATATCACTCCCTCTTCCTCTTAAGCAGCCGGACTATCTTTATCATTTTCGCCCTACTGTGCTTTGGCGGTATTTTTGCATCACTGGCAAGGGGTAAGCTAAATGATCAGAAAGACAGCCCCATCCATCCTCCATCCTGAAATCATTACTGATTTTATCTTTTCAAGCTCTCTTATAAGCTTATCTATATCCTTATAATCTTCACCGGTATATAAAGTAAAGCTGCTTCTATCTCTGTTGTTCCATGGACATGTAGTGGTGGAGTGCATCATTTAGAATCTGCAATTATTTTTGCCAAATCGCTAAGATAGACCCAGCGATCCATTTTTAAAGCTAAAGCTTTTTCCAGTTCTTCTTTCTGTGGTAATAATTCCCCCAACCTGGCATAGTTACTCGCTTCATTTTGAATCGTCTTCTCTAATACCTTAAGCTGTTCTTCAAGATCAGCAATCAGACCGTCAATTTCTGCATATTCCAGTTGTTCTTTATAGGTGAATTTAAGTTTTCTTTGTTTTGCAGGTTTTTCAGCTGGACGAGTCGGCATATTTTCGCCACCTGTTTTCTGCTTCTCCTGTTTAGCCTGTGCTGTATAGTTTTCTAAATAATCGGTATAACCGCCCACATATTGTTTCAAGGTTCCGTCACTTTGAAACTCAAATATCCGATCGACCACCTTATCTAAGAAATAACGATCATGGGATGCGACTACCACAGCTCCATTGAAGTTTTCCAAATAATCTTCCAGAATCACCAATGTCTCAATATCCAGGTCATTAGAAGGCTCGTCCATCAGCAAAATATTCGGAGCACCCATGAGCACCCTTAGTAAAAATAGCCTTCTCCTCTCTCCCCCGGAAAGTTTATCGATAGCATTCCACTGTAAATGGGCAGGGAAAAGAAACTTCTCCAACATCTGTGAAGCGGTTAAAGTACCCTCCACGGTCTCGATATTTTCGGCAACTCCCCGGATATAATCGATCACCCGAAGTGAAGTGTCCATTTCTTCACTTTCCTGCGAGAAATACCCGAGTTTAACCGTATCACCCTTAACAACCGTACCACGGTCAGGGGCGACCTCACCAGTAATCATCCTCAATAAGGTGGATTTGCCACACCCATTTTTGCCGATGATCCCTGTTCTTGCATCGCGCAGGATGATATGATCAAAGTCCCGAATTAGCTGCTTCCCATCAAAGCTTTTGGATATATTGTTGATCTCTATGGTCTTCTTCCCAAGGCGGGTTGTCACTGAGTTAAGATTCAGTTTCTCACCTGCCGTCGGCATTTCCCTTGCACTTAATTTTTCAAACCGCTCTTTTCGTTCTTTACTTTTCGTTCCCCGGGCTCTCGGCC
>SKTJ01000062.1 GCA_007122565.1 Syntrophomonadaceae bacterium
AAACTGTTTTTGACATTCCCCTTGCCTATTTATCCGGCAGAACCGGGGAAGAGCTGCGCCGGGAGATGCTTTAGGCGGACATATGAATAGGAGGCAGGAAGATGAAGATCGGCATTATTGTTTATTCCCAAACGGGAAATACCGATGCTGCTGCACAGAAACTGAAGGAGAAGCTTGAGGTTGCCGGACATTCAGCCCATATTGAAAAAGTAACCACAGTTGGGGAAGTAAAACCGGGAGCAAAAGATATCCAGTTGGACTCAATTCCTGAGGTGGAATCATACGACGGGCTGGTGTTTGCTGCACCGGTACATGCCTTTTCCCTGCCACCGGCGATGACGGCCTATTTGCAGCAACTTCCGTCCCTGGATGAGCGGAAAGTTGCCATTTTCGTTACTAAGATGCTTCCTTTTAAATGGACCGGTGGAAATCGGACAATTGCCCACATGGAAAAACTCTGCCAGGAAAAAGGAGGCGCCCTTTGCGGATCAGCGATCATCAACTGCGCAAAAGGGAAACGTGATCAAAATATTGCAGAAGCGGTGGAGCGGTTAAGTAAGTTATTTTAACTTGTTAATATCGGCCCACCGGCCTCCCACTGTTACTTTCAAACTGTCGGGGCGGCAACCCAAGCCGCCCCCGCTAAACACCTTATCTACTCTACCTGCTATTCGGTTTTGTTATCCGGCTTATCCGGTTTTACCGGCTCGGAGTTTTTCGGTTCCTCACTTTCAGGCTCCTCCTGCTCGTCTGGTTCCGGTTCATCAGGTTCATCTGGTTCATCCGGTTCATCAGGTTCATCCGGTTCATCAGGTTCATCCGGTTCATCAGGTTCATCAGGTTCCGGCCGGTCCGGTTCCGGCCTTACGGGTGGGACAGGGACAGGGTCAGCATCCCTTTCCCTTGGTGCTCTTTCTTCTTCAGGAGCCACCTCAATCCTCCACAACACCCCTGTCCGGGGGATGGCGTTAGGCGCGAAGTCCGTAAATTCCATGACGCCGAAATCAAGCACATACATGGTTTGCCCTTCCTTGTCAAACTTAACATCCACCACTCTTTTGAATCCGTCGCCCCAGCGGCCGGCGCGGGGTTTCTCTTTATTCTTGATAAACCATTCGTACTCACTGCTTTCGGGGTCAACGACGATTACACCGGTGGGTACCTGTTCCTCAATGTCTCCTGTCAGGGGCTGGCCATCCCCGAAAATAGCCACAAATAAGCCCTGAACGTCAAACTCCTGCGGTGCCCAGGCCAGTTTCATGGGTGAATAGTGAGGCGGTAGTTCCGCCAGGGGTGGCTCCACAGCAGGGGGGATATCAATCAGCGGGTTAAGATTGACGCCCCTTTCCGAAGCAAAGCGTTCGTCACTCAGGGGAACTTCACCGGCAAAGTCGGGCCAGCCGTACCAGGCTCCCCGCTTTATTGCCACGATCCAGTCCGGCGAATCCCTGACCGCACGCTCCCCCCGATCATCATAGCCCAGGTTTGTGGCGTAAAGGTCACCGTTTTCGCCCAAAGTAAGGCCATAAGGGTTTCTCAGGCCGTCTGCATAAATGGAGAGGCTTTTCGTCTCCAGGTCAAAGCGGTGGATAACTCCGTTGGCAGGCATGGTCCTTTCCACCTGTTCTCCTTCTTCCCTTGTTTGGCCGAAGGGTGCAAAGGGCCCGGTGGTCTGAGTATCAGTGGGGTCAAGTGTGCTCAGATCCAACGCCTCGTAGTTTTCCCCCGTTAAACGAAAACTGCGGGAGGGGGCATCGTGAAAATCAGGGTGACGGTCCAGCCAGGCGTAGATAAAACTGTCCGAACCCACCACTCCTGCATTGGTGGCGGAGCCCTGCCCAAAGTAAAGCGCTCCGTCTGCCCCAAATATCAGATCATTGTTATGATGATCCCCCAGGGAAGGTAAATCTTCCACAAGATCCCGTCGCTCGTTAGTTTCCATGTCAAGCTCCGTAATCTTACCGCGATGCGAAATATAAAGGAGATTATCCTGCAGCGCCAGGCCGTTGATCGGCCCTTCAAAATCCCGGGCCACCTCTTCGATGGGCCCATCCTTGTTCACCCGCAGCACCCTGGCCACGGTTGTCTTGGGACCGTAAGCAAACCCTGCTTCCGCAACATAAATATTACCATCCTCGTCAACAAGGATTGTCGTGGGGAAAGTAAAACCCTTGGCCACCACTTCCGCACGAAATCCCTGAGGCACCTCAAGGTCCTCTGGCTGGGTGCTCACACCACCACGGAGCAGCACCGGCGTTAATAGGAGCGAAAATACAACCAACCCGAGGGCGATATAACTTCTGGTCACCGCCTGGTGCAGCGCCCACCTGCTGTACAGCAGGGACACGATTAGTCCATAAATACTGAAAGCCAACAGAGGCATCCAGTGGTCAAGGGGGTTTGCCAATTGGGGCGGTAAACCAAGCATCACGGGAATGAGGATTAAAACCCCCAAAAACCAGAAAAGAAATCCCAAAATAAAACCCGCCAGAATGGTATGGGCAAAGCGAAGCTTTCTATCTCCCAGCACGAGCGCATAAATAACCCCTCCCACTGCTCCAAAAGCAAGCATGGCAGAAGCACCATTAACAATATCCACCCGCGTCAATAGCAAACCCAGCGCAGGCAGCAACCAGGACCCCCACAAAATCAAAGCCCCCGCAATCCCCCCAATAATACCCGCCAAAAGTCCCCAAACGATCCTGTGCTTCACCAGCTTCATCTCCTATCTCAAAATTCCTTAATATAGATTCAAGCTTTTTTTATGCGTTTTATTATTTGCATAATATGGACACATATTCAATAAAGTAAAAAACCGGCACTAACTACTCGTTTTGAACGGGGCATCCCCGGAGGCACGGAGGCAGTAGGGACTGACCCTATTGTCTCCTTTTTGAAGCAAAAAGAGGGGAGGCACCAGGAACTGTCCCTAGTGCCTCCCTATATTTGCTTAATTTATGCTTAGAAAGAATTAAAGGTACACCATCTTGATTATGCATAATTATAATGCCTAAGATATTGTGAGGCACCAGGGACGGACCCTACTGCCTCCCCCAGATGAGATGATTACGGCCATTTACATTCCGAAACCATCTTATGCTGTTGAGGAACAGGGGGTGTGTACCGATGCCCGTATTGTTCCGGGGGCAGTTGCCCCCAGAACAATACGGGCTCATAAGGCAGAGGAGTTTTTGAAAGGGAAAGAACTCTCCCCGGAGGTTGGGGAAAAAGCAGCAGAGCTCGCACTGGCCGGGGCAAAGCCCCTTTCCAAGAATGCATATAAACTGGAAATCGGGAAGACACTGGTCAAGCGGGTAATTTGCCGTTAGCGCGGGGAGGGGCTGGTTGATAAGAGTGATCTCCCCAGTAAGGTTCATCCCAATGTGATTCTGGCATCCAGTGCCACAACCTTATTACCATGGGCCAGTAAAGGGTTTATATCCATTTCTGATATAGATGAATTCTCCTGTACAAGTTGTGCCAAAAGTGCCAGATAATTTATTAATATTTCCGTGTCCACGGCGCCGGTACCCCTGGCGCCTGCTATTATTTTACTTACTTTTGTTTCTTCGATCATTTCTGTGATTTCTTCTTTGCTCAACGGGGGCACTCTCAACGAAATGTCATTCAAGATCTCGGTAAAGATGCCTCCGGAGCCAAAAACGAGAACCGGGCCGAACTGGGGATCCCTTTTGCTTCCGAGGAGCAGTTCAGTTCCCTTAGGCAGGTATTCCTGGATTATTACTCCGTCAATTTTTGCGTCCGGTTGCTTGAGTTTTATCTCCCGGAACATTTCCGTGAATGCTTCTTTAAGTTGCCGGGCGTTGCCTAGATTCAGCCGCACACCCCCCACATCCGATTTGTGGACGATATCAGGGCTTAATACCTTCATGGAAACGGGATAGCTGATTTTTTCCGCAAGCAAGAGTGCTTCCACAATATTATGAGCCGTTCCCCAGGGGGCTACGGGGATACCGTAGGCTTCCAGGATTCTGAAAGCGTCAGTTTGAGCCAGGTTCCCTGCAGTTTTGCCGGCAAGAATCTGCTCCACAGCGTTTTGTCCGGCATTTAGGGGCAGGGATATGGGGTGATGCTCTTTTTGCTTAATGATGTGGTGATATTTATACAGGGCTGAGAGTGCCCTGGCAGCCCGGTCAATGGAATAGAAATATGCAACATTATTTTCTTTTTCAAATTCCCTGGCATAATCCTGAAAACGCTGACCATAAGTCCAGGCGACTACGGGCTTATCCGGGTATCTGCCGGCAATTTCCCTAATCAGTGCGGTAGTGTCCAGGAAGTCACCCTCTTTGTCCAGGAATGAACCGGTTATACAAATCAGTGCATCTATCTGTGGGTCTTCCATAAATGCTTCCATGATCCGGCGGTAGGCATTGTGATAACCATGGAACATACCGGCCGGCCACATATCCACAGGGTTGCTGCAGTGTGCCCACGGGGGAAACAATTCGCTAAGCTGATCTTTTGTATTACTACTCATTTTGCATATATCCAGGCCATATTTGGAGCAAGCGTCAACGGCGATGATGTTGGCACCACCGGATATGGAGACTACACCTACTCTGTTCCCCTTGATGCTGTTAAAAGTGCTGAAGACTTTGTTAAGATCGTTCATCTCCTCAACATCCCCGGCCCGGAGCAGGCCGCATTGTTTGAAGGCCCCGTCATAAATCCTGTCTTCGCCGGATAAGGCACCCGTATGTGAACTGGCCGCTTTGGAGCCATCGGGGCTGGCCCCCGTCTTGTAAACTATTACCGGTTTCAGCCTTGCGGCGTCTCTGGCTGCCTCTATGAACTTCGGCCCATCGCGCAGGCTTTCCATGTGCAGATTTATTACCTTAAGGCGGGAGTCCCGCGCAAGGTGGCCCAACAGGTCGGAGAATTCCAAATCTGTCGTGTTGCCGGTGTCAATTAAGAGGCCGATGCCGCCTGTTATCATTGACGCGCCAACCACAAAAACGCCTGACTGGCAAAGGATTCCCGTTGCCGCGGCGGGATTCATGAACCGCATGAAGGATGTGCAAAACCGGTTAAAGTTATTTACGACACCCAGCGTATTGGGCCCTAATACCCGGACCCCATATTTTTCTGCGGTTTTGAGGAGTTCTTCCTGCATTAACTTACCCTGTTCATCACCATCAAAAAAACCCTGAGCAACAATAATCACTAGCTTAACCTTTTTCCTGCCGCATTGGTCGAAAAGCTCCGGCACCGCGTCACGGGGTGCGCAAATAACCGCCAGATCGGGTATCTCCGGTACGTCCAGCAGGGAGGTATAGGCACGGTGACCCAGGATGGTGCCTCCTTTGGGATTGATTGCATATATCTTTCCCTGATAACCCCATTCAAGCATAACTTCCAGTGGATTGTTGCTTCCTTTGCCCTGACGGCTGGTCACGCCGACCAGCGCCACCGACTCCGGATCTGTTAACTTCTTATAATCATGATCAGACAGCATAAAAGATGACCTCCGTTGTTTGTTTGTTTCATATTTCAGTTCAGTAAAGGGCTAAGCGACTACTGGAGTTGTTTTTATTTCCACATTTATGTGGTGGAATCCTTTCTTTATATAAGATTTGGTAATATATCAGGCTTAAACATTTCTGCATTACTTACAAGTGGCCCCAAATAATTAGTAACTATTCAGCTGCAAGGAACCAAACTCCATCCAGGGTTGCAGGGTTACCTGTGAGTAACCGTTCAGGCTCGATTAAAAGGCTTTGCCGGACCGGGGTTTCCA
>SKTJ01000215.1 GCA_007122565.1 Syntrophomonadaceae bacterium
AGTGCCCCCCTCCTGTGCAGCCATTATCTCAGGGCCGCAACCATACAGCTCCATGCGTATTCCCGTTTACCAGACCACGCTGGAGTCCAGTGCAGTCTCCGCTGCCGGAATTAAAAGGGCCCTCATAGCCAAAGGGCAAGACCATACCAATGTCATCGCCATTGCCGGCGACGGGGGAACCTATGATATCGGTTTCCAGGCCCTCTCTTCCGCCGCAGAGCGGGGCGAGGATATAATTTATTTCTGCATGGATAACGAGGGCTACATGAATACGGGCACACAGAAAAGTTCTTCAACCCCCCGCTACGCCTATACCACTTCCACCCCAGGGGGTAAGCCCACCATGAAAAAAAACCTGGTGGAGATCATGGCCGCCCATCAGATTCCCTACGTAGCCACAGCCACAGTGGGTTTTCCCGACGATCTGGTGAACAAAGTTAAAAAGGCAAAAGAGTTTAAAGGAACACGGTTGATCGTTATCCTAACACCCTGTCTCGACGGCTGGGGTATGGCGGATAACTCAGCAGTACGGATTTCCCGCCTCGCCGTCTCCACAGGTACCTTTCCCCTCTATGAAGTGGAAAACGGGGTCAAATACACCATGAATCATGGTGCGGATGGAACGCCTGTCTCCGAATATATGAAGGTGCAACGACGCTACCGCCACATTACGGCTGAGCAAATGGAGCAAGTTCAGGCGGAAGTGGACGAACAATACAAAATCCTGCAGCGCAAGATTAGCTGTTTTGCTTAAAAATCTGTCATAGTGCTTTGTAAAATATAATATATTATATGCTATAATATATTATGCTATAATAATATGTAACTTGATTACGCTAAAGTATTAATACAGTAATATTTGACGAGTTACTCTCTAAATGACTCCCGTATTCTAAGATGTTACTGTTTTTTATTTTTTGTAGTCTGTTTAACAAATTATTTTTTTCCTAAGCAGTATAATTACTGCATATACCAACAAGCAAGAATTATAGTTCACAAGGTGGTGGTTAATGATTATTTTGCAATAACGTCATTTGTCCCTATGGGATTTGGGGGCCGGGTAAAACCGGAAGGAATATTAATCGGAGGTGAAAAGATGGATCAGCAACAGGAACGACTTGAGTTTTATGGTGGTAAATATTTTGCTATTGTCCCTTTTCTTGTTTTTTTAATAGTTGTTGCTGTATTAAGCCTGATGTTGGCTATCAACTTGACGGCCATGATTGGTGGCGGTATTGCCGGACTGATAGTGGGATCATTTTTTGCCAAGGACTGGAACAAATACTGGCAAAGTGTCCAACGCGGTTTTACTGAACAACCAGTGGGTATTGCTTTCTCCATCTTGTTTGTGGCAGGTATTTTTGCCATGCTGATGACCGTCAGCGGCCTGGCAACAGGCTTGGTCTGGCTGGGTGATGCAATCAACTTAACAGGTTCAGCATTTGTGGCCTTTGCCTTTGTTGCGTCCGCAATTCTGGCCCTGGCGACTGGCACGTCCTTGGGCACCGTTTTTACGATGACGCCCATTCTGTTCCCGGCTGGTGTGATCCTGGGCGGCAACCCCCTCTTCTTAGCCGGCGCCATTTTAAGCGGTGCGGCGCTAGGAGATAACATGGCTCCGGTGTCTGACACGACAATCCTTTCAGCCATTTCTCAGAAATACAAGAATATAGGTGGATCCGCTGATGTGGGCGGGGTGGTACGGACAAGGCTCAAATATGCTTTATTGGCCGCCATTCCTGCCTTCATTCTCTACCTTATCGTAGGTGGCGGAAGTATGGGTGACAGTGCAACAGCAGCAACACTGCTGGCGGAAAATTCCAACCCCGCCGCTTTAGCAATGTTAATCCCCATTTTCATAGTCATTTACATTGCGGTAAAGGGTTTGGGCATTTTTAAGGCGTTGATTTACGGCATTGTCAGCGGTGCGATTGTGGGCTTTATCACGGGACTGCTCAAACCTTCTGATTTTATGTACGTAGTCGATGGTAATCCCATGGGGATCATTACTGAAGGCGTGGGTAAAATGTTCGAAGGGGCAATTATTCTCCTCGTAATCATTGGTTTACTGGCTATCCTCAAGGATAGCGGTGTTGTGGAAGCGTTTATGACCGGTATGTCTAAAAAGGCCACTTCTGTTGTTAAATCTGAGTTGGTCATGCTGGCCCTTTCCACGATCTGGTGTGGCTTATCTGCCGGGGTAAACACGATCGTTGTGGCGATTACCGGTCCCCTCAATGGTGAGATTGGTGAGCGTTACAATATCCACCCGTACCGGAGAGCAAACATCACCGATGCTACGGCGAATACATGGAGTTATTTTATTCCATGGAGTGCCTTTGTTTTTATCTTCATCCTCGTTGCAGATGGTCTGAAAGGTACGTACCCCTTCCTGGAAGTACCAAGCATGACCAGCTTTTTCTTTGCGGTCTTCTATCCCCTCTTCCTCTGGGTCGTCATGCTCATATCCATTTTAACCGGTTATGGCAGAACCTTTGAGGGTAAAAACGGTGAGGAAATTAAAGCTAAGGATTACAGTCCCGTGGATACAGGAATGTAATCAGAGAGAATTGCCGAAAAGCAAATAAATAATAAACATCCCCCGTATTTTCCTGCGGGGGATGATTTTATTCTAGTGAAATTATCATGGAATGATGTTTAGTTTAATCTCGTTTTGGCATCCGGCGGATGACCATGCCCTTTCTTTTCGCCGTGGCAAGTAACTCTCCTGTCTGCATGACAATTTCGCCGCTTTTTACCGTAAAGGCAGGCCAGCCAATTAACTCCTTCCCCTCAAAGAGGGAAAAATCGGAGCGGGAGCCCAATTTTAATGGATCAACAGTGCGGCGCGTCTCTAAGTCCACAATCACAATATCAGCATCGCTCCCCGGCAATAGCGAACCCTTGGCAGGATAAAGGCCGAATATCTCCGCCGGGCGCAAGGAGATCGCCTCTGCCAGTCTGGCCAGGTCGATCCGTCCCTTGTTCACCCCTTCATGCAGTAAAGAAGGAAGATGGGTAGCCAGAGCCGGGTAACCGGGGAGAGCTTCCCCCATGCCCTGCTCCACCTTTTTTTCGGCCAGGTTAATCGTTACGTTATCCGTCCCCACCGTATCAATAATCCCTTCCCGCAAACCTTCCCAGAGAGCTTCACGGTGTTCCGGAGCCCTGAAAGGCGGGATCATTTTGCCCCTTGCTCCCATTTGACTATCCGTGTCGATAGTAAGGTATGGTGAGGTGGTCTCGGCATAGAGTGAACACGTACCCCCACTCCTGCGGGACTCGCGGATCACTTCGATGCTTCCCTTTGCGGAAAGGTGGACAAGATAAATATTTACCCCGTAGTTTTGGGCCAGCAGCACAGCCCTTTTTACCGCCTCTTCCTCTGTGAGGCTGGGCCGCGTTTCCGACCAGGAAAGAAGGTCGTTATTCTGCTCCACCCGCTGATGATGTTGCGCGGTAAAACGATCCACCAGATGAGAATTCTCAGCGTGGATGGCAATGCTCACATCCCCAAATCCTTTTACCTTTTCAAAAACGTCAAGGATCTTATCATCGCTCATGCTTGGGATTAAGCCTGGAACACCGCACATGTATACTTTAAAAGACGTGATGTTCAAATCCCTGATATAAGCAGGAATCTCCTCCACCTGCTGCGGCGTGGTAATAACCAGATGGGGAAATATATCAATAAAACTATATCGCTCCACAAGCTCTACAAAAGAGGGCAGGTAATCGAAATAAGACGCTTCACTGTAGAGGAAACAACCGGCGGTCGTCACACCTCCCAGCAAAGCAGAGGCCGTTTCCTTTTCCATCTCCTCCTGCAGATCGCCGAATATACCCAGATGAACATGGGGATCCATAACACCGGGCAGAACATACAGTCCGGCAGCATCAATTGTTTTCTTCCCCCGGGCCTGGCCATTAACAGAAATGGCCGCGATCTTACGCCCTACAATCTCCAGGTCCCCCCGGAAGACGCCAAGGCGCGGAATGACCAGGCTGCCGTTTTTTATTACAAGATCCGCTTCCACTACAGGTGCTCTGCCTGTGGTCAAAGACCCCGTATCGGTCGCACTTGAGCCTGCCTGAGCAAACGCTGTTATTTCCTTTTCCTTGCGCCCATTATTTAATCCGTCTGTCTTGAGCTGGTCAATCTCTTTTTTAAGCTGCGCCAACTCATTCTGGAATAAATCAAGAGAAATATTGCCTCCCGGAGCTGAAAGGTTTGTCTTCGCCTCTGCCGCCCCAATCTTATCATTAATTTCAACAGCGGCATTTCTGTCCCCATTTGGTTCGCTGCCGGAAGGGGCTTTGATTATGCGGATCTCCAGTTGTGCCGCCCGTTCCCGTGCCACATCGGTAATAACATCTTCCGTGTCAACAGTAAATTCTTTGTTTCCCAGGCGGGCCGCCATTTCCAAGTCAAGGGCGGTTATTATTCTTTTAGACAATCCGCTCCCCCCTTCGCTATTTGCCCTGCAAGCTTTGAATAGCGCTTTGGGCAGCGTCCATCGCCGTTTTAACTAAAGATTCATCCCCGGAGAGATAAAGGCGGCCGTAGCGCCCTACCGGATCGAAGTGCACGATCTTGATGTCTGCATTTTTTTCCGCTTCATTAACAGCGTGGGTAATATAAACGGCCGGTTCCACTTCCATAATAAAAAGGCACTCAGAGGGGACAATCATGGAACCCTGGCGGAAACGGTTGATCAGTTGGGCCTGGTAGGGACTGATGTTGTTAATAATTTTGGTGGAGACAATTTGAGGCTCAACCTTATCTGTCTCGCGCAGGTTGTAACGGCTCAGGATGGAGTGGCCCGCATCAAGGACTCCATCCGCAGAATTAGAATGAAGTTCAATCGACCCGAATTCCCGCTCCACGTCCTGAAAGCCGGAGCGCGCATCTCCACTCTTTAGAGCAATGTCCAGCATACCGTACACTTCGGAGCCGGGCGCAATCTCAAGCCAAAGCTGAGCCATTCCCGCCATGGGAATATCACCCCGGGAAACGGTTCCAAGGAAAGCAGCATACTGGGGTTGCATCCTATCGATAAACACATAAGTTCTTAAAACGATATTTTCACCCACCTGGACACCTCCTTTATCAGCGGGCATAGTCTATTTCGTCAATAATGGCTACAATTGCAGCATCAACGGGGAGGAACTGTGGTTCCGTTGTGCCAGGATGGTTCCCACCGCTTAGGACGGATTGGGCGGGGCTGCCCGTAGTTACACAGACGAGACTGCCCAGTCCCGAGCCGAAGATGTCCACCGCCACGAAGGGCTCACCTTTAAGTTTACCTTTTTCCTGAGAGTACTCCTGCACGATGGCCAGCTTGTAGCCGGAGAGCCTTTGATCCTTGATCGTGGAAACAACTGCACCGGTTACCTTGGCAATGATCATGAAAGTTCCCTCCTTATTTCCTTAATATCCCGGCTAGGCAATCCATGACATACTTGATGTTTTCCTTTGTGGTATAAAAGTGGGGCGCGACACGAATGGCATTGCCCCGGGCCGAGGCGATAATGTTTTGTTTCTTCAGCTCGTCTTCCACGTGGTGGGAATCATCCACCTTAATTGCGGTGGTGGAGCCTTTTTTGTTAACATCAAGGGGGCTTAGGATCTCCAGGCCCCGTTCCTGGGCCAGTTTTATGGTGTACTGGGAAAGCATGTTGATGCGTTTTTCGATTTG
>SKTJ01000001.1 GCA_007122565.1 Syntrophomonadaceae bacterium
AACAATGTCTTCTACCAAGGCCGAGGCGCGGGCCTTTTTACGCCTCTTTTTCTCAGGAGCGGCCGAGGTGGATCTGGACCGGCAGGGACGGGCCCTTATTCCCCCATCACTGCGCGAACATGCATCCTTGCAAAAAGAAGTTATATTTATCGGAGTTTCCAACCGGGCTGAGCTATGGAGTAAGGAAAAATGGGAAGAATACAGTAAGGAAGCCGGCGGTTCATTTGAACAGGTGGCAGAAAAAATGGAAGACTTCCCATTCTAAAATAGATTGGCCTTTATGAGGGAATTCATTTCTCCGGCTAACTGACTTCCGGCTCCCGACATTTGCATTTTAACGGAAAGGTTGTTTTGACAACGGGTAAAAACAACGATAGTGCCTGGCATATCCCCGTAATGCTGCAAGAGACCCTGGATTTACTGCAACCGGCGCCGGGAAAGGTTATGGTTGATGCCACCCTGGGTGGTGGCGGGCATGCAGCGGCAATGCTGGAAAAGTTGCTCCCCGGAGGCAAATTGATTGGGCTGGACTGGGACCGGGAGTCACTGACAGAGGCAAGTGAGAGACTTAATGCCTATAAAGAGGCTTTTTGCCCGGTAAAAGCAAATTTCCGGGATTTGCACGCAGTGCTGGAAGAATGTGGTGTGGAAGGGCTGGATGGGATTTTATTCGATCTGGGAGTTTCTTCGCACCAACTGGACAGTCCAAAGCGGGGATTTGCATATCGCCGGGACGATCCACTGGATATGCGTATGGATGTGCAGCTTAAGCAGACGGCAGCGGAACTTTTAAACAACCTCAGTCACGGTGAACTGGCATTTCTGTTCCGCCGCTATGGCGAGGAAAAGTGGGCCGGGAGAATTGCTTCATTTATTCTGGAACGCCGTAACAGGGAGGCAATTACACGCAGTGGACAGTTGGTGGAGATTATCAGAGATGCCATACCGGCCGCAGCCAGACGCACGGGCGGTCATCCGGCTAAGCGTGTATTCCAGGCACTGCGTATTGCCGTAAACGATGAACTGGAAAGCCTGCAGAGTGGTCTCAACCAGGGAATTGACGCACTGCGTCCGGGCGGGAGAATTGTCGTGATTGCATACCACTCCCTGGAGGATCGGCTGGTGAAGGAAACATTCAGGCATTATAGCAAAGGTTGTATCTGCCCTCCGCAGTTCCCCGTATGTCGCTGCGGTAAGGTATCCAAACTAAAATTGTTTACCAGAAAACCGCTCCTTCCCACCGCGGAGGAGACAGAAATAAATCCCCGTGCCAGAAGTGCCCGCCTGCGGGGCGGAGAGAGAAAGCCTGATTAGCACTACAGTTCTAATAGATATGGGAGGTGAATAAACTGTTACCAGCGAGGAGAATAGGAGAATATACTCCGGAACACAGAGGAAATACGCCGTATCGCTCTGTTAAACCTAAATATGAACGGCAGGTAACAAGCCAAAGTTCCGCACTTTCCGGCGAGGCTAAGTTGTTTTATGCCCTTATTCTTTTATTGATTATTACAGGGGTAGGGTTGATCGGTATGCATGGCCGGGTTGTGGCCATAAACTACCAGGTGGAGCAGGTAAACAGGGAAATATCTCAACTGGTGGCGGAGCAAGAGTATCTCAACATTGAAGCCAAAAAGCTCGCTTCTCTGGAAAGAATTGAAAACATTGCCCTCACAGAATTGGGACTGCAGTACCCGGAAAACAGGCAATGGTTGTACCTATCCTCACAGTAAATGACCATAGAGAATCTAAGGTGATGCGCGAGGTATAAAATGGCAAGGGATACCACTTCCCATCTGCATATTAGAAAAAGACTTTTAGTAGTTTTTTGTATAATGTTTTTGCTCATGACAGCCCTGGTAGTGCGCTTGGGTTGGATTCAGTTTGTTCGTGCCGAGGAATTGACAGAAAAAGCTTGGGAACAGTGGAACCGCACCATCACGGCTCGTTCTTCCCGCGGTAATATTTATGACCGGCATGGACGTTTGCTGGCCGGTAGCGCTACGGTAGAGACGGTTGTGGCTCTGCCTCCCCAGATTGAAGATTCACTTTTTACTGCCAGGGCGCTGTCGCCGGTCCTGGATATGACCGAAGAGCGCATTTATGAGTTGATCACGCAGAACAGGGCTGCTGTTTATGTTAAAAGAAAAGTAGAAGAGGATATAGCCAGGGAGGTAAGGCTCTTAAACCTTCCCGGCATAACCTTTACCCAGGAAACGAAACGGTTTTATCCGAACGGGATGCTCCTGTCCCAACTGCTCGGTTTTGTGGGGATGGATCAGGGCTGGGGTGGTTTGGAGATCTTTTTTGAGGAAGAATTAAAGGGCCTGGACGGCAACATTGTCTTCCCCACCGATAATCTGGGGCGGGCCATCCCTGGCGCACACCGCTTTATTCCCCCCAGGGAAGGGCGGGACCTTTATCTTACGATTGACGAAACAATTCAGTTTATCGTGGAGCGGGAACTCTCCCGGGCCATGCTGGAATACAGCCCCAGTCGGGTAACTGCCCTGGCCGTAAACCCACAGACGGGAGAATTGCTCGCTGCTGCTTCCAAACCTGATTTTGACCCCAACCATTACAATGAGTACGATAAGGAACTCTGGCGCCTTTTCCCCGTTACGGATACTTACGAGCCCGGGTCTACCTTTAAGCTTATTACTCTTGCCGCTGCTATGGAAGAAAATCTTTATCGTGAAAATGAAGGTTTCTTTTGCGCAGGATATTTGGAAGTCGCCGGTCACAAGATAGGATGTTGGACTCAAGACCGGGGTGGGCACGGTGCCATTGATTTTTTGGAGGCCGTATTATCATCCTGTAACCCCGCCTTTATGACTTTGGGTGATCGGTTAGGGGCCCAGAAACTATTTGACTACATCAGGGCCTTTGGTTTTGGGGTAAGGACAGGAGTGGATTATCCCGGAGAGGGTACCGGTTTGATTTTTCGCCCTGAGCAGGTTGGCCGGCTTGAGTTGGCTACCACCTCCTTCGGGCAGGGTATTTCCGTAACCCCCCTGCAGCAGGTCATGGCCGTCTCCGCAATTGCCAACGGCGGCTACCTGCTTCGCCCGTTCCTGGTGCAGGAGATCCGCGAGATCGACGGTCAGCCTGTAAGAGAGGATTCAACAGAAGTTATACGGCAGGTGATTTCCCGCGATACGGCAAACCGGGCTGCCGGGATCATGGAGCAGGTTGTGCAGGAGGGCAGCGGGGTTAATGCGGCGGTAGAGGGCTACCGCATCGCCGGCAAGACGGGTACCGCTCAGAAGGTGGGGCCGGGCGGTGTTTATATCCCCGGCGAGTACATTCTGTCATTTGTCGGTTTTGCCCCGGTGGAGGATCCTCAGATCTTATTGTATATAGCGGTTGATGGTGCAACGCGCGGCCCTCAATGGGGTTCACAGGTTAGTGCACCTCTCTTTCAGGCTATGATGAAGGATATTCTTGCCTACCTGGAGATCCCGCCGCATAAACCTGAAGGTGAAGAAGAGCTCCGTATGGTTCAGGTGCCTGCGCTGCAAGGCCTCACGGTTGATGAGGCGGGGGCGCTGCTGGATACGCAGGGACTTATTTTGAAGCTGGTAGGATCTCAGGGAATTATTGTTGAACAGACACCAAAAGCAGGCGCGGAGGTGCCTTTTCAAACCAGTATTATTGTTTATTTGGAAGATCTTTGGAGCGAAGATGAACCTGGCATGATTATTATGCCCGATCTGCTGGGCATGACGATTAGAGAAGCGGGGGAGATCCTTGGCCAACTGGGATTCAAGATGGAACCAAGCGGATCCGGTATTGCTGTTAAGCAGGAGCCGCCTCCCGGTATAGCTGTGCCAAAAGAACAGACAGTAAAAGTATACTTTTCATCGCCGTTGCAGTAAGATATAATGGTAAAACGTTGGTTTACATAAATATGGATCAGACGTCTAGAATAAATAGATTGAGCAGAGACGGGAAAGGAAAAATAATGGCCCTTAGCATGAAACTGGAAGATCTGCTGCGCTATCTGCATATTATCAGGGTGGAAGGGGATTCCCATATCACGCTGCACGGTCTTGCCTATCACACCGGTCATGTAAAACCGGGGTTTATTTTCTTTTGCCTGCAAGGTAGTCATGTCGACGGGCATGATTTTATACCTCTTGCTGTGGAGGCAGGGGCCTCTGCGGTAGTGCTGGAGCAGGAACGGGAAGTGAACGGGGCAGTAAAAATACAGGTTTCCTCGGTGCGCCGGGCCATGGCTTTGGCGGCGGAACTTTTTTATGGTTCACCTTCACAGAGGCTTCGTCTGATTGGCGTGACCGGCACTAATGGTAAGACGACAACCACTCACCTTATTGATGAGATTTTGCAGGCCTGGGGGAAAAAAACAGCCCTGCTGGGTACAATAAAATATCGTATCGGAAGGGAAACCCTTCCCGTACTGGCTACAACACCGGAAGCACCGGATCTGCAAAAAATGCTGCACGCCATGTGCGATCAGGATATGGATTATGCCGTAATGGAGGTATCCTCCCATTCGTTGGAGCAGCACCGCGTATCCGGCTGTGACTTTAACACAGCTGTTTTAACGAATGTCACCGATGATCACCTTGATTTTCACCAGTCTTCTGATCGTTATCTGGCGGCAAAGGGGAAGCTTTTTACACAACTGGGAGGGAGTTTTTGGAAAGGTAATCTGCCCAGATTTGCAGTGTTAAATTGGGACGATCCCCATTGTGACTACTTTTTAAGACAGGTTACTGCACAGGCCGTATCCTATGGTATACAGGATGGTGCGGATGTAAGGGCAAGCGATATAACCATTAAAAGTGACGGTGTCTCCTATCGCTTGAATTCACCTTGGGGCAGCGAACATTTTGCTCTGAAAATGACGGGAGTCTTCTCTGTCTATAATGCCCTTGCAGCGACAACAGCAGCCCTGTTGGAAGGGGTTAAGTTGCCCCTGATCAAGGAGGTATTGCAAAAAATAAATGGTGTTCCCGGCCGTTTTGAACGGGTGGATCGGGGGCAGGATTTTCTTGTAATCGTAGATTATGCCCATACACCCGATGGTCTGGAAAACATTTTAAAGACGGCACGCCAGTTTGCCAGAAAAAAAATTATTACCATTTTTGGCTGCGGCGGTGAAAGGGATCGGGGTAAGCGATCCATCATGGGGCAGATCGCCGGTCATTACAGCGATTATTGTATTCTCACATCCGATAATCCCCGGGGAGAAGACCCATGGCGTATTATCCAGGAGGTAGAGGCCGGTTTGCAGGAAGAGAAACTTTCGGGTAGCGGTTACACTATACAGCCTGACCGTTATGAAGCGATTAAGTTGGGTATTGAACTGGCCAGGCCGGAGGACATAGTAATAATTGCCGGTAAAGGTCATGAAAATTATCAGATTTTCAGTGATTACACCATTCCCTTCAGTGATCGGGATGTGGCTGCCGCAATTATCAGCAAAAGGCTAAACAGACAATAACTGGTTAATCAGTAGTCAGAATTCAGAAGTCAGTAGAAAGGAAAGCAAAAGATAAACCAGTAGTTAGCAGGTAGCAGGTAGCAGGTAGGAAAAGCAAGGGACATTTAAAAAATCGCTTACTGCAGTTTTGAGGGAAATATCTTGCAATTATGCGCAGAACTTAAGAGTTAAGGCCTAATGTTTCCAACTGACAGGGGTAAGAAAAATGCTTATAACGGTACAGGAAGTTTTAGCAGTAACAAATGGTTCCCTCTTTGCAGGTGTTGCAGCAGGGTCTTTGAGTGGAGCGGTAATTGATTCCCGGGAGGCCCGGGGAGGAGAATTGTTCTTCCCCCTGCAGGGTGATAAGCATAACGGGCACCGTTTTGTTGCCGATGCGTTGCAACGGGGCGCTGCTGCAACGCTGCTGGAAAAAAGGTACCTCACCCAATTTAAACCTGGGGACTTCCCTCCGGGCAAGACAGTGATCGTGGTGGATGATTGTCTTAGGTCGCTTCAGGATATTGCGGCTTACCATAGGGATAAATATCAGGTTTGGGTAGTGGCGGTTACGGGGAGTAACGGAAAAACAACGACCAAGGATCTTATTGCCTCTGTGCTTAAAACCCGTTACCGGGTGCTTAAAACGGAGGGTAATTTCAATAATGATATCGGCCTGCCCCTTACGCTCCTGAGGCTTAATGGGCAGCATGAGATCGCCGTATTGGAGATGGGGATGCGCGGACCGGGAGAGATTGCCCTTCTATGCTCTCTTTGTAAGCCGAACGTGGGGGTAATTACCAATATCGGGGAAGCTCACCTGGAGCTGCTGGGCAGCAGAGAAAACATTAGCAGGGCCAAGGGAGAGTTGCTGGACTCAATGAGTTCCACCGGTACGGCAATATTAAACGGTGATGATCCTTATTTAAAAAGTATGGGCGAAGTGTTCGTGGGCCATACTGTTTATTACGGCTATGACGAAGGTCTGAACCTGCGGGCACACCGCAGTTTGTTTCAAAATGACGGCTACTGTTTTACTGCAGCGCTTCCGGGGGGGGATGTTGAGGAGTTTTGGGTTCCCCTGCCGGGCAGGCACAATGTTTACAACGGGCTGGCGGCGGTTGCGGTGGGCCTCCACTTTTCCCTGGTGCCTTCCGGGATCAGGGAAGGTCTTGCAGCAACCTCATTTTCGGGGATGCGCATGGAGCGGTTTCAGACAAAAAGCGGCCTCAGGTTGCTCAACGATGCTTATAATGCCAGCCCTTCTTCCATGGAGGTGGCTCTTCAGTCATTAAAGGAGTGGGCCGGGGGAGGGCTTTGCATCGCTGTGCTTGGGGATATGTTGGAATTGGGAGTGTTTTCGGAGGAGGGACACCGCAAGACGGGACACTGTGTGGCCCGTTTGGGTATTGACTCCCTGGTAACGGTGGGTGAGCAGGCTTCCCTGATTGGGGAGGGAGCAAAAGAGGCAGGTTTTTCACCGCAAAACATTTATTGCTGCGGGGACCGCGGCGCAGCAATAAATGTGCTCCAGACACTTCCCTTACAAGAGTCGTACGTTTTGGTCAAAGGCTCACGCGGCATGGCCATGGAGACAATCGTAGAAGCTTTACTGGAGCAAGAAGACAGACAGGAGTCAGGAGACGGAAGACAGGAGTCAGAATAAGAGAACAGGCAAAAAATACAGAAATAATTCATGGGAGCACTTCTGAAATCTGAATGTTGAGATCTGACCTTCTGGTTAACAATACAACTGAGATAAAAAAGGAGGGGAGAAACGGGTAATGCCTGCTTTTTTTACAGCAATCATCGCTTTTTTAGTTAGTTTAATACTCTGTCCCCTCTACATACGTTTTTCACCCTTCGGACAGCAGATCCGGGCTGATGGGCCGGGAAGACATTCCCGTAAGGCCGGCACCCCGACGATGGGAGGCGTTGTCTTTCTTTTTTCACTGGTGCTTGTAATGTTGTTATTTGTTCCTATTACCCCTTTATTGCTGACAACACTTATGATCACATTGGCCGGAGGAGTTTTAGGCTTTGTGGATGATTTTCAGAAAGTATCAAGACTTCGCTCCCTCGGGCTCAAAGCACGGCATAAGTTGGGAGCGCAATTTATCTTCTCCCTTTTATTTTATTTAGTGCTTATATGGTTCGGGCATTCCACGGTTGTGCAGATTCCCTTCAGCGGCATGCAGGTTGACTTTGGCTATTTCTATCCCCTGCTTATTTTTGTGATGATTATGGGAACGGCTAACGGTGTAAACCTGACCGATGGCATTGATGGCCTGGCCGGGGGAACAGCTATCCTGGCGTTGCTCGCTTTTTTAATTCTGGCCTCCCAGCAGGGCCTCAGCGGGTTGGTTTATTTTTGCGCTATCATGATTGGCGCGGTCTTCGGGTTCCTTATTTTCAATCTTCATCCCGCCCGTGTTTTCATGGGGGATGTGGGTTCTTTGTCCCTGGGGACGGCCCTTGCCGTAGTGGCTATTTTGACCAAGGCGGAACTGTTGTTGGTGATTATCGGCGGCATTTTCGTTCTGGAAACCCTATCAGTAATCATGCAGGTTATCTCGTTCAGACTTACGGGCCGGCGTATTTTTCTCATGAGCCCGTTGCACCACCATTTCGAGCTGAAGGGGTGGTCCGAATGGCATGTGGTAACAGGGTTTTGGGCGCTTGGTTTTTGTTTTGCCCTGCTGGGAATTTTGGAATATACCGCTCTTTAACGGGGGATATCATCATATGGGCTTAAAGATCGCCGGAGAAAGAGTGTTGGTGCTGGGACTTGGCCGCAGCGGCCGCGCCGCCACCCGCCTTTTATTTCATGTGGGGGCGGGCACAATTATAGTTAATGACAACAGAGAGCCAAACCTTTTGCAGAAAGAAATGGGAGAACTGACTCACATTCCTCAGGTGCAGGTTGTGGCAGGGGCACACCCCAGGGAATTGCTTGATGATATCTCCCTAATCATCAAAAGTCCGGGAATTAAACCCAATTTACCGCTGCTTCAGGAAGCAGCACGGCGCGGAATCAATGTTATCTCAGAGGTGGAATTGGCCTATCAATTTTGCCCTTCTCCCATCGCTGCAATTACGGGCACGAACGGTAAGACAACAACGGTAGCCCTCACCGGGGAGATGTTTCGGCTGCAGTTTCCCCGGGTGCAAGTGGCCGGTAATATAGGTTTCCCCCTTTGTGATGCAGTGTTGCAGTCCAGCGGTGGGGACTATATAGTTGCGGAGTTAAGCAGTTTCCAGCTTGCAAGCGTACGGGAGTTTCGGGCTCGTATTGCTGCGGTTCTGAATATTAGCTCCGATCATCTTGATTATCACGGGTCAATGGATGAATATATGGCGGCCAAGCGCAATATACTGCTGACCCAGCAACCTGCTGACTGGAGTGTCCTTAATTGGGACGATTCATTGACGCGGGAACTGGGCCCGTTTGTCCAGGGCAAACTCCTGCCATTCAGTCGTCAGGACAGTCTGTCACCTGGCGTATTTATTAAGGATGGGACCATTCTGGTCAACGATGGCAAGGAGAATCTCCCCATCTGCAGGGCGGCGGAAGTACGTATCCCGGGGGATCATAACCTGGAGAATGCCCTCGCGGCCGCTGCAGTCTCCTGGGCTGCCGGGGTTAAGCGGGAGAATATAGCCTGTGCACTGCGCTCGTTCCCCGGGGTACCCCACCGTCTGGAAGAGGTGGCAGTGGTGCGGGACATAAAGTTTGTTAATGACTCCAAAGGTACCAATCCCGGGGCCACAATTAAGGCAATAAAGGCAATTCAGGGATCAAAGATCCTGATCGCGGGGGGGTTGGACAAGGGGAGCGACTTTTGTCGCCTGGCACGTTCCCTGGCAAAAGAAGAGGTTAAAGCCCTTGTTTTGCTTGGTGAGACGGCTCCCCTGCTGGCAGAGGCGGCGTGCGGTGCGGGCTTTAATGCAGTACATATGGCAGCGGATCTCCCGTCCGCCGTAAAACAGGCGTTCCATCTCGCCGCAGCAGGCGAAACAATCCTTCTTTCACCGGCCTGTGCCAGTTGGGACATGTTCAGGGATTATGAAGAACGGGGAGAGGTCTTTCGCAGCGAAATACTGACTTTAAGGGAGAACTGTTGCGATGAAAAATAAGCCGCTGGAGCAGGAAATTCGCAATCAGCCTGATTATGCCATTTTATTTAGTGTGCTCACTCTTGCCGCATTTGGGCTGATCATGGTCTTCAGCGCAAGCTATATCTCGTCACTGGAAACGCGGAACGATGCATTTTTCTTCCTGCGCCGCCAGGCATTTTGGGTTGTGCTTGGACTGGTGGGGATGGTTCTAGCCTCGAATTTCAGTTATTGGAAATGGCGCCGCCTAATTCCGATCATGGTGGTTATAAATTTTATTCTACTTGGCGCTCTTTTTATCCCCGGTGTGGGGGTGGAGGTATACGATGCGACACGCTGGATCTCCCTGGGAGGCTTTACCTTGCAACCCTCCGAATTCAGCAAACTGGTCCTTGTCATTTTTACCGCCTCTTATCTAAGCAAGAAAAATATTAACATGAATAACTTTTGGCAAAGCAGTTTTATTCCCCTGGTGGTTATGGGCGTCTCCTTTGTAATGGTCCTTGCACAGCCCGACCTGGGGACGGCAGTTGCCCTGGCCCTGGTGACGGGGATTGTAATTTTTGTTGCCGGTATACCCGTGGGACAATTATTTGGTTTGCTGCTGGTAAGCCTTCCCATAGTTTTATACCTGGCGGTGAGTGAACCTTATCGTATGCGCCGTATTTTTTCTTTTCTTGATCCCTGGGCCGATCCCCTCTATTCCGGCTATCATATCATTCAGTCTCTTTATGCCCTGGGACCGGGGGGGCTATTTGGCGTGGGCCTGGGCCGTAGCCGCCAGAAGCTTTATTATCTGCCGGAACCGCAGAACGATTTTATATTTGCAATAATCGGTGAAGAGCTGGGTTTTATCGGAGCTTTCACCATAATGCTGCTCTTCTTCATCTTAATCTGGCGCGGACTGAAAACATCGATCATGGCTCCCGACACGTTTGGCAGCCTGCTGGCCGCCGGGATGGTATCCATTGTGGGCGCACAAGCCCTGATTAACATTGGCGTGGTCACCGGTTCCATTCCTGTTACGGGAATCAATCTCCCCTTTATCAGTGCCGGAGGCAGTTCTCTGTTTTTTACAATGTTTGCCATGGGAATATTGATGAATATCTCCCGTTATCAACGGGGAAGAGGGGGGTAGAGGATGCGCATTATAATTACGGGAGGCGGCACGGGTGGACATATTTATCCTGCCCTTGCTCTGGCACGTCATATCAAGCAGGTCAACCCCGGCGCGGAGTTACTTTTTGTTGGTGCCAGCGGGGGTATGGAGGAGACCCTGATCCCCAAAGCCGGTTTCGATCTTGAGACCCTACCGGTGCGGGGAATCCCACGGAAACTGAATATAAGGTTGCTTTTGCAGGTGTTTTATTTAATGGGTAAGTCAACCAGACAAGCAGGAAAGATTCTCGACAAATTTAAGCCTGCCTTTGTAATCGGTACTGGTGGTTACGCTGCTGCCCCCCTTGCTGTGGCAGCATTGCGGCGCCGTATCAAAGTGCTCATCCACGAGCAAAATGTGCTGCCCGGCCGGACCAACCGCTTGATTGCTCCCTTTGCGTACAAGGTTTGTCTGTCCTTTGAAGCTTCGCGCCGCCGTTTTATCAGGCATAACAATCTAATCCTCACAGGAAATCCCCGCGCTTCAGAAGTGGGGGGAGTTGTCAGGGAGAAAGCACGCAGCCTCCTCAACATGGATCCTGAACTGCCTTTTTTACTTGCGGCAGGTGGAAGCCAGGGGGCGCACGTATTAAATCAGAGTATGATGGATTTCCTTTTTCTTTCTTCCGCCCATAAAAAATTTCAGGTACTCTATGTGACGGGGGAACGTTATTATGAGGAAGTTATTTCCCGCGTCAAGGCACTAAAAATTCCCCAGATATACGGCGGACGTCTGCAGATACGCCCTTACCAGCAGGATATGCCCCTGGCCATGGCGGCGGCTGACCTGATGATCACCCGCGCAGGAGCCACGACTATTGCTGAGCTAACAGCACTCGGTTTGCCGGCCGTAATCGTCCCATCACCCAATGTGGCCCATAACCATCAATTGATCAACGCGCTGGAACTCTCCCGTCAGGGAGCCGCTGTGCTGCTTGAGGAAAGGGGAATCAACGGGGTCAAGTTGCAACAAACAGTGCGCAATCTCTTTGAAACACCGGGGAAACTGACACAGATGAGTGAGAACAGTAAAAAGCTTGGTCATCCCAGGGCGTCTGAGAATATTTACAGCTTATTGGTAAATCAGGAGTCAGGAGTCAGAATTCAGTAGTCAGTGTAAAACCAATAACCAATCGTCATACTTATGCTCCTCTTATGTCCTGGAGTCCATGCTTGGTTTATTTTGAATCTGACTCTTGAATTCTGAGTTCCTGAAGTAAAAAAATGATTAAAGGATCTTTGTTGCCAGTGGACAGGCTTATCTGAGGCACGCCCTTTTCAGGGATTGCATAACATATAGAAATGGTAACTGCTTAGGACTCACGGGGTTAGGAATAAGTGCGGGAATGCTGTTAGCTTGCAAGAGCACATCCTTGGGTTATTTTGACTACTGAATTCCTGAATACATGAGTACCTGAATCGTAAAAAATAATGTTAGAGCCAGTTGATAAAGCACCACAGCACAATACTCATAAGTAAAACAGCGGAGTTGAGGCTGAGTGGAGTATTTTAGGCAATTATGTGAGATCCTGCGTACACCCCCTTTAGTGAAAGAGCCGCTGTCGCGGCACACCTCACTGGGGATCGGTGGACCAGCCGATTATCTGGTAAATCCCCACGATACTGAGGAGTTACGTGATGTGCTCCTTTTTGCCCGGGAGCACCATCTTCCCACTTTGGTTCTCGGTCATGGCACAAACCTGCTGGTGCTGGATGAAGGGTACCGCGGTATTGTGATTAGTCTGATTTCAGCTTGCTCCCACTGTAGTTTTTTTGATAGCAGGATTCAGGCAGGTGCAAACGTTGCTTTGCCCTGGCTTGCCAATGAAATTGCCCGCCACGGGCTTACGGGAATGGAATTTGCTGCGGGCATACCTGGTACACTGGGGGGAGCACTTTATATGAACGCAGGTGCATTCGGGTATTACACCGCAGATCTGGTTGAAGCAGTGGTTACAATGGACCAGGAAGGATGTTTGCGCACCCGTCCCCGGTCTGAGCTGAACTTTTCTTACCGTTGGAGCAATTTTCAGGATGAAGATGTGATTATCCTGGAAGCCACATTGGCTCTCCAGCCTGGTGACCAGCAAAAAATTGCAGAAATGCAGGGGCAAATGTTGGATAAAAGAGCCGCCAGGCACCCCCGTCAGCCCAGCGCCGGAAGTGTTTTTCGTAATCCTCCGGAAAAAGGAGCCGGCTATTTGATCGAAAAGGCGGGGTTAAAAGGTATGACAGTGGGAGACGCTCAAATCTCACCAATGCATGGAAATTTCATTGTAAATAATGGAAATGCCACGGCTTCCGATATATTAAACTTAATCAACATAGTCAGAAAAAGTGTCAAAGAGAAGTTTGGTATAGAGCTGCAGCTGGAGATCCGGATTGTCGGTGGAAACTGGGAGATAGGGGAGAAATAGAATGACATTTTTAATTATTGAGGGCGGTCACGCCTTAGCAGGAAGCGTCAAAGTCAAAGGTGCAAAGAATTCCATGCTGCCCATTATGGCAGCGGCTATTCTAAGTAGCGAGGACCGGGATGTTGTGCTTGAAAATATTCCCGACATTATGGATATGCACATGAAAAAGAATATTCTCCAGTCCCTTGGTTTGAAAGTAGACTACGGGGAGAGCACATTGCGTCTTAATGCACACGATTTAAGCAATTATACTATTCCGGCTGAACTGATGAGGGAAATGCGTTCATCCATTTTTCTGATGGGACCCATATTGGCCCGACTTGGTAAGGTTCGTGTCACCTATCCCGGGGGATGCTCCATTGGTCCCCGGCCCATTGATCTGCACTTAAAAGGCCTGGAGGCCTTAGGTGCAAATATCTGGGAGGAGAAGGATTATATTGTAGCTTCCACTTCCGGACTTAAGGGAGCGGAAATACACCTGGATTATCCGAGCGTTGGCGCGACGGAAAACGTCATGATGGCGGCTGTTCTGGCTCACGGTACCACGATCATACATAATGCGGCGAAGGAACCGGAGATTGTAGACTTGCAGAACTTTTTGAATAACATGGGTGCACATGTGCGGGGTGCGGGAACGGAAAGCTTACGCATCCGGGGGGTAGAAACCCTCGGTTCCTGCCGTCATCGTATCATACCTGATCGCATTGTTGCCGGGACGTATCTGATGGCCGGAGCAATTACCGGTGGACAGGTGACCGTGCAGGATGTTATTCCATCCCACCTCGATGCGGTGATAGCTAAACTACAAGAGGCCGGTGTTGTCATCGAGACAGGGGAAGACACTATTTCAGTCCTAAATGGACAGTTGAAAGGAGTGGAGACACTTCGTACCCTGCCTTACCCCGGTTTTCCCACAGATCTGCAGTCCCCCATGATGGCCCTGCTCACCCGGGCTAAGGGTCCCAGTACGATTGTGGAAAGCGTTTTTGAAGCCCGCTTCAAACACGTAAAAGAGCTCAACCGTATGAATGCCCAAATCTCTGTGGATGGAAGGACGGCATTATTGGCAGGAAGTGCAGCGCTGCGGGGAGCGGAAGTGTCAGCAACCGACCTGCGTGCCGGAGCTGCACTTATCATTGCCGGTTTGGCAGCGGAGGAGACAACAGTGGTGAGAGAGATTCAGCATGTGGACCGGGGCTATGAGCGCCTTGATCTGGAACTAAAGAAATTGGGAGCAAATATTAACAGGATTACAAATAAACTATCACTTAAAACCGGGATATAATGGGTGCCGGGTAACAGAAGTGCGTTTTCCGGTACGAATATCGGTGAGGAGTTGTTATCATTGTCAGGAAATCTTAATAATATAAGTTACTTGAACAACTACTCAAATGAAAAACGTCAGCTTGTAGAAGAGCGCAAAGAGCGGAAAAAGATTAAATGCAGGCTCGTATTCCTTTTTATTTTTGTTATTATTAATGTTTCCTTTCTATTATTCTTACGTTCCCCTGTTTTTACCATCTCAAATATTTCTATTGAGGGGCTGGACAAGCTATCAGTGGAGGAGATTTACAGTGCAGGCGGCATCCGGGAGGGGATGAATGCCTGGAAAATAAGCCCACCCCATTTGCGGGATCGTATATTGGACATACCCCGTGTTGACGGGGCGGAAGTGGAGAGAGTAATCCCCGGCGGGTTACATATATTAATCAGGGAAAAATATCCCCTGGTCCTGATTCCATTTCACGGTTATTATCTGGAAGTAGCCAATGATGGGATGATTATTGGTTTGCGCGATGACTTCCGGGGAGAATTGCCGCTGGTAAGCGGCTTATTCTGGGGTAAGATGGACGTGGGTACCAATATTCCGGATCGGGAGAGGGGTGAAATTATTGAGATTTTCCTGCAAGTGTTTTCCGCAAAGCCTACCCTTCCCCTGGCTGAAATAAATGTATCTGATCCGGAGCAGATTGTAGTATATACATGGGATGGAATGGAGGTCTGGCTTGGTGGCAGTAAAGGCCTGGAAAAAAAGTTGGACGTGCTTATGCATATTTACCCCCGCCTTCCTTCTCTTGAAAATGATGGTATGGTAGGTTACCTGGATTTGCGGGCTGCTGAAGCACCTGTCTTCCGGCCTTTGTAAAAAAAGTTTTTACGTTAAAAGGGAATTTATAAAAAATGTGGAATATGTAAAAATGATAGTATTTATGGGGAAAAATTTTAGGGCGGTTTGTTATGTGTAAGGGGGTGCCGTATTGACCAATAGAGATATTCTTGCAGGAATGGATATTGGAACATCAAATATTAGAGTTATTGTGGGAGAGAGCGCTGCAGATGGATCCATTAATATTATCGGTGTTGGGACAAGCCCTTCCGAAGGTATTAAAAAAGGTGCCATTATCGACCTGGAACAAACAGTTGAATCCATCAACAGGGCTACGGCCGAAGCTGAACGGATGGTCGGAGCAAAGATCGATCTGGCAAATGTAGGCATCGTTGGCTCCCATGTGGGATTATTTAATAGTCGCGGCGTTGTGGCCGTGGCCCGGGATGATAAGGAGATCACGGAGCAGGATGTGGAACGGGTATTACAGGCAGCCAGGGTTATCGCTCTTCCCCAGGACCGGGAGATTATCGATGTAATCCCCCGGGAGTTTATTATAGACGACTACGATGGCATTCGTGACCCGGTGGGGATGCTTGGTGTCCGTTTAGAAGTGGAGGCCATGGTTATCACCGGTTCCATGACATCCCTGCGTAACCTGCTGCGCTGTGTTAATATGGCCGGTTATGATGTTAGCAACCTAATCCTCAATTCGCTGGCTAACGGGGAGATCTGTCTTTCCCGTGATGAGAAAGAGCTTGGTGTGTTTCTGGTAGATTTAGGGGGGGGAACCACAGAGGTTTCTCTCTTCAAGGAAGGGACATTACAGGACCTTTCTGTGTTACCCGTTGGTGGCGACCACATTACCAACGATCTGGCCGTTGGTTTGCGTACAACCTTTGAGCTGGCGGAGAGGCTTAAAGTGGAAAAAGGGGTTGCTCTGGCACAGATGGCATCAGATGAGAAAGATATTGAGATTGAAGGGATCAGTGGTAAGGAAAAACGGATGATCTCCAACGCCGATCTATTTAATTTCATTGAGCCTCGGGTGCAGGAAATAATGAATCTGAGCAAGCAGGAAATGGGGCGCATGGGTTATACCAGCATGCCACCCGGTGGAGTGGTGTTGACCGGTGGTGTCTCGCTTATGCAGGGCATTGCCGAACTGGCAGGGGATATATTTGACTGCACAGTGCGGATAGCGCAACCGTCTTACCTGGGAGTGAAAAGCCCTATTTATTCCACCGCGGTGGGTTTAATCCATTATGTGTACCGCAGTCAGAGGTCAGGGAGGGTGGGAAAGAGGCCGGAACGAAGATCAGCGGGGTTCCTTAACAATCTGTGGAAACGGTTTAAGAATTTTATAGCAGAGATTTGGGAATAGCCTGTCTGTCTGGTTACCGCTTAGAAAGCACAGGAGGGTATAATGCCATGATGGACTATGAATTTGAAATGGAAAATTTTGCGCAGATCAAGGTTATTGGTGTGGGCGGAGGCGGTAGCAATGCGGTAAATCGCATGATTGATGCAGGGCTTAAAGGTGTTGATTTTATCGCCGTAAACACTGATGGCCAGGCGCTGGAACTTTCGAAAGCCCGTACAAAATTGCAGATTGGCTCCAAGCTGGCTAAAGGGTTGGGCTCCGGAGGCAACCCGCAAATCGGCCGGCAGGCGGCGGAAGAGAGTAATGTGGAGCTTCAAAAGGTTTTGGAAGGGGCTGATATGATTTTCATAACAGCCGGTATGGGGGGAGGTACCGGTACCGGTGCTGCTCCTGCTATTGCTGAAGTGGCCAAAAAGCTTAATACGTTAACGGTTGGCGTCGTTACCCGTCCTTTTTCCTTTGAAGGACGCCGACGTATGCAACAGGCAGACCAGGGGATAGCTCTTTTGAAGGAAAAGGTGGATACACTTATTGTAATCCCCAACGATAAACTGTTGCAGATAGTGGACAAACGAACCCCCCTACTTGAAGCGTTTCGTATTGCCGATGATGTGCTCCGACAGGGAGTGCAGGGGATTTCTGACCTTATTGCCGTTCCCGGTTTGATCAACCTTGATTTTGCCGATGTCAAGTCAATTATGGAAGAGACAGGAACGGCATTAATGGGTGTGGGTGAAGCCAGCGGTGAAAATAGCGCCGTGGAAGCGGCAAAATCCGCCATTTTTAGCCCACTTTTAGAGACCTCTATCGAAGGTGCCCGCGGTATTCTAATCAATGTTACGGGTAGCCCCAGTCTCAGTCTTTATGAAATCAATGAAGCAGCGGAAACGATCAAGGATGTAGCCCATGAGGATGCCAACATTATTTTCGGTGCTGTTATTGACGAGTCCTACAACGAACAGGCAAGGGTAACGGTTATTGCCACTGGCTTTGATAAGAAAGTGGTCAACCTGTTGCCGCAGGAAGGTCTACCCGAACGCCCTGGTTTTGATGACACCGATATTGATATTCCCGCTTTTTTAAGGCGAAGGCGCGCCAGCAATAAATAATTAGTAATTGCTCAGAGTCGAAACTCCAAAGTCGAAAGTCAACAAAAAAACAGGCGAAAGTCTAAGGTCTGAGGTCTAAAGTCGATAGTTCAAGGTTGAAAGTTAAAAGTCTTTTCAGGTTGTCTTTGATCCGATGCCTTGGACTTTTGACTTTCGACTTTTTAGGGCTTTTGACTTTTTTTTTATTTGACCTGCCACATTATAACAAATTTTTACTACCCCTCTCTGTTATAATGTTGTCCAGTGAATAAGCTCTTGACTTTTGTTTTCCTTATTTTAAATACTGGACTCTTAACTTCTGACTCTTGAGCAGACCCCCATGCCGCCTTTGGCGGCACCAGCAAACAACGAAATAACAACGTCCCGCGGGTAGACATTGTCGTCTGCCCTTGCGGGTCCGATATTGGCTTTAGACTTTGCACTTATTTTCGGTTATAAAAAACTGTAACTGTTCAGGTAG
>SKTJ01000039.1 GCA_007122565.1 Syntrophomonadaceae bacterium
GACGAAATCCCTGCACTTTTACAGGTTTATGCCACCATCTTTATGGACGAACTGCGTATTGCCACATCCATACGCCTGCCAGACGGGGAAAGGGCCCTAGGCACACGGGTTTCGCCCGAAGTGGCGGCAGTGGTTCTGGATGAGGGCCGGCGTTTCCTGGGAAGTGCCCCCATTCTTGGCGAGGACTTCCTGACGGCTTATGACCCCATAATTGATAATCAGGGAGAGGTAATCGGGATGTTGTTTGTAGGGATTCCGGAAGCCCCCTTTGTAGCGATGAAAGAGAGTGCGGTCAGACAATACATTATTATTTCGTTTTTGAGTGTTTTTTTAGCCCTCATCATCGCGTACTTTGTATCGCACAAGATCTCACTGCCGCTGCTGTTGATGACTGATACTATGCAAAAAGTGGAAATGGGAGATTTATCTCAGAGGTTTTCCCCACAGGCAGCCAACAGTCAACACAGAGCATTCCCCGGGCTAAAAGCGCTTATGCATTTGCTGGATGTAAAGCGGGAATGGTTTAGAGATAACGAAGTACAACAACTGGGAAAATTCTTCAACCGGATGATGCACAGCCTCCAGAGTAATTGGGAGCAAAATAAGCAGCTGCAAAAAAGTCTGGAAGAAAAAGAACAAATCCGGATGGAGTTGCTTAAGAAAATGATTCATATCCAGGAGGATGAAAGAAAACGCATCGCGCGGGAACTCCATGATGAAACAAGCCAGTCTTTGACCAGCCTGTTATTAATGCTGAAAACGGTTCAGCAAACGAATGACATTAACAGTATCCAAAAACTTGCCTCCACTTCACGGGAGGTAATTTACAATACGCTGGAAGAAGTTCAGAAGATTTCCCACGACCTACGGCCCATGGCCCTGGATAAGCTGGGCATAGACGAGGCGCTGCAAAGATATATCGGTGACCTTGCCCAGCATTTGGATATAGATATTAGCTATGATAACAAGGGTTGTATGTTTTCCAGGCTGGGCTCGGTGATTGAAACAACGGTATACCGCATTGTGCAGGAAGCTATTACCAATGCGATAAGGCACGCCCGTCCGAAAAATATTGAAATTACGCTGCAGTCCGATGCGGAAAATGTTGAGGTTACCGTGCAGGATAACGGGATCGGCTTTGACCTGGAATATGTGAAACACCACGGCAAGGAAGCGCTGGGGATCCTGGGTATGGTGGAACGGGCAGCCCTTGTGGGTGGGGAAATTAAGATAGAAACGGCGCCGGGCCAAGGGACACGCATTCTGTAAAAACTCCCCCTGGATGAAGCAGTAATAGGAGATTATTGCGAGCTAAACTATCAGTAATCAAGCTCCGCTTCTTCCAGCAGTTCCTGCAGGTAGATTACGGGGATGGCCAGGCCTTTGATCCTCTCATCATTATCCTGCTGACGCAACACCGCATAAACGACAGCTACGGCCTTGTTTTCTTTGTCGAAGACAGGACTGCCGCTGCTTCCACCATGGATGGGGGCCTCAATTTCAAGGACGGGGTAGGGCAGACCGTCAAGGGGATGGTATGCAGAAACGGTTCCGCGGGAAATGATCTGCCTAAACCCAAGAGGATTTCCCATGGTAATCACATCTTCGCCAATTTCCGGAAAATGCTGCATCTGGAGTTCAACATAGGGAAGGGCCTTGAGAGGAGTATCACTGCCGGCTGTGTCGTTGCCGGCATTTTCATTTAAATCAACGTACAGCAGCGCCAGATCGAGGCGGGAACTCTCCGTCCAGTGGGATGCCACATATGTGCCTTCCTCTTCAAAGGAAACTGTGATGGCATCAGCCCCTTCAACCACGTGTTTGTTAGTGACAATGAGGCCGGAGGGATGAATATTAAAACCGGTCCCTTTACGCTGGGCCACCGGCAGGGCGGTACTGTCCCGGCTAACATAGAGGACCTGCACCACGGCCTGCTGCAATTCCTGCAGCACCGGATCATCACTAAGGTCCCGCGATTCTTTGAGGAAATCAAGGGAAGGCAACGTAAACAAATGTAACACGTTTGCCAGGACCATAAAAATAAATATAAGGGCGGTGAGGGCCGCGATCACTTTTATCGCCAGTGCGGCTCGTGCCTGGGAAGGTGTTAACTCCTCCCCGTTCTCCCCCAGATCATTATATGCTTCGTCAGCATATTCTTCAGGTAAATCCGCTTCGTCTGCCGGGGTGTTATGTGTTTGTTCGTTTATCCCTTTTTTATATCGACCCATTATTTCTCCTAAGCGGGTGTATTTCCGTACAACGGGCGGCTGTTGGGCAGCCGCCCCCACGAAAAACAGTGGTCATTCCTGCACCATACAAGGGGCAGATTCTATATCCACTTTTTTTATCCTTTCGCTTCTTAACCCCTTGTTTCCTGCTTTCTTGTAATTCCCTTAACTACTTACTCCTGCCTCCCGGCGTTTGATTACTGCACTATCCGGTTTCCTGAGCATGAGGGAACAGAGCATGCCGAGCAGGGATACGGCGGTAGCCAGGAAAAAGGAGTAGACAAACGTTTCCGTAAGGTCCGCAATATACCCCCCCAGCCAGGGGCCCAGCGCCTGACCCACTCCGAAAAAGAGCGTGACGAACCCCACACCGGCTGGTGCGAGACGGGGGCCCACGTAGTCTCCGGCGGCTGCGGCCATAATGGTGGGAATACTCCAGGCACTGAGGCCGAAAATAATCAGTGAGACATAGAAAGCAAACATGGAGTCGAAAAGAGCGAAAGTGACGTAGGAAAGGGCAAGAGCCAGGTAGGCGAGGGCGGCGCCGTATTTTCTGCCGAGGCGGTCTGAAATACCTCCCCAGATTACACCGCAGAAAATGCTCAGGGTTCCGGCCAGAGCATACATGGAGCCAGCCAGAACTTGGGAGAGCCCTATTTCACGGTAGAGGAATTCCACAAAAAAGGTCATGTAAATAACATAGGAAAATCCATAGAGGGAATAGACAAGACCGAGATACCACACCTCCTTCACACGATAAACGAGACCCCACTGCAGGGGGGCAGCACGCTTCACCTGGGAATCTTTTGGCACATCAGCTGATTCGGCCGCTGCGGTATCATCCCCAGCAGGTTTTTCCGGCGGTGGAGCACCCACTAAACGCAGCCCAATATCTTCGGGGCGGTTACGTAAGAAAATGGCACTCATAATGGCAATGATCAAAACAAAGCTGCCCAGGTAATACCAGGAATAGCGCCATGCCTCCGTCATATAGGAGACCATGATCGCAGGCACAATCAAACCGGAGAGCAGGATACCAACACCGGTGCCGCCGGAGACGATCCCCGTGGCAAAACCGCTGCGTCGCATGGCAAACCAGGTGGAACCGAGGGCCAGCGCCGGCACATAAGCCCCGCCGTTGCCCATGCCCGTCAAAAGGCGCATTGCAAACGCAAACTCAAAGGATTGGGCCGCCCCGGTGAGCAGCATGGTTATCCCCATGAGCAGCAATGAAATGGGGATCACAATCCGGGTACCATAGCGGGCTGCCAGAAAACCTCCGATCACTGCACAAGCAAGATAACCGATAAAGTTTCCGGTGGACAACAAACCCAACTGGGCATAGGTCAGGCCCAGCCCTTCCCTCATTTCGGGAAGGATTAGCGTATAGGCCATACGGCCAAAACCATGGGCACCGATGGTTACAAGCATCCCCGTAAAAATTACAACCCACCCATAGTGAAAACGGCCTGCTGGTTTGTCTGCTAGTTTATCATGCATAATATAAGTCCTCCTTTTTCGGGTTACCGTCCCCCTACATTGACTATTCGCTATATTCTTATTTTTCCCTGCATGGAAATACTACAAAACCATGGGGCAAAATAATAGGGATAATGGTTTGGGAAGGACTCTGGAAATTTGTGCAGAATAATGTAAGGAAACCCTTTTCCATAAACAGCAGGGTTAAAAGGCTAATTACAATAAGATGAGGTGAGATGAAATGAAAACAAAAGATAACCTGATGAGTGCATTTGGCGGTGAATCTCAGGCAAACCGTAAATACCTGGCGTTTGCCCAGAAGGCGGAAAAAGAAGGGTATAAAAATGTGGGCCGCGTGATTAGGGCCATTGCTGAGGCGGAAACGATCCATGCCCTCAAGCATCTGGAGGTGGCGGGAAAAGTGGGTAGCACCCTGGAAAATCTCGCCACGGCCGTGGAGGGTGAGCATTACGAGTTTACAGAAATGTATCCTGATTTTATCGAAACGGCCACCGCGGAAAAGGAAGATAAAGCCCTTAAATCATTCCAGTTTGCCAACGAGGCGGAAAAAGTACACGGCCATACCTTCGGCGAGTTAAAGTCCACTGTGGCAGAAGGAAAGGATCTGGATGATCAGGAAATTTCCCTGTGTCCTGTCTGCGGCTGGGTGGGGACCGGCGATCCCCCGGAACGCTGCCCCATCTGCAATGCATCTGCAAAAGTGTTTAAAAAATACTGAGTTAAACTAAAAGAAGTTTGCAGCCAGTTGAAGATTAGAGAGCCGGCGCAGGTTTTTAAAACCCTCTTCGCCGGCTTCTGCTTTTTCCAGAGAGACAAAAAGACGCTCCAGCTCAGCACAGAGGTATTGCCCGTCAATATACTAACCTGAATCCATTCCCTGAATTTACTATGTAATTTTGATTTACAATACTATTCCATCCTGTTATACTATAAAAACAATATTAAAGGCTTGAGGTGGATTTATGGACGGTTACCGGTTTACTCTGCGTCAGCAGGATGGGACTAAGAACTACAATATCTCCCTGAGCCAAATCGAAGCACAGTACGGACCGCTGGAAGAAACCAGTTACTTATTTTATTGTGCAGGCAGCAGCGGTAAACTGCTCCAATTCGGGCGCGAAAAATCGGCAGAAGATACTTAGAGAAGGATTGACACAGCAGACACGCCGAAAGGTATAACCATAAAATACACTGGCAAAGCAATGGAACAAAATGAAAAAAACCCGTCTATTTGGGAAAAATAGACGGGTTTGCTGTATTACAACCAGCTTCTCCGGCGGACTTTCACCGACGGGCATACGCACATACTGCTAACTAACTGGCGATGTTGCTGTATTTTTCTTTGATGCTGGTTATTACTTCCGGGTCCATAAGCGTTGTTGTATCGCCAATAATGCTACCCTCAGCAATATCCCTGAGCAGCCGCCGCATGATTTTGCCGCTGCGCGTCTTCGGCAGTTCGGCGCTGAAGAAGATTTCCTCGGGCCGTGCCAGCGCACCGATACGGCTTACTACAAGCTTTTTCAGCTCAGTTACCAGATCCTCTTTGCTGTTATAACCTTCTTTTAATGTTACAAATGCACAAACAGCGTGTCCCTTGATGTCATGTTTTTTACCAATAACAGCGGCCTCAGTGACTGCCTCGTGTTCCACCAGAGCACTTTCGATCTCCGCTGTGCCAATCCTGTGTCCGGAAACGTTGAGCACATCATCGATGCGGCCAATCACCCAGATGGAGCCGTCTTCGTCCCGCTTCGCTCCGTCACCGGCGAGGTAAAGGCCCTCATACTGGCGCCAGTAAGTGTCCAAAAAGCGCTCATTGTCATTGTAGAGGGTGCGGAACATGGCCGGCCAGGGCTTATTTACCACCAGGTAGCCCTGCTCGCCCGGTTTTACCGGTGTTCCCTGCTCGTCCAACACATCAACACTCACTCCGGGGAA
>SKTJ01000024.1 GCA_007122565.1 Syntrophomonadaceae bacterium
GGGTCGGTGCTGGGGGTTAAGAAGGATGGGGCGATCTACAAAGGCATGTAGGCGTTGACCCTGCCTTCGCGGAGACCTAACGTGGTGGTGCTTTACTTAACGGTAAGTGCTACTGCCTGGGATTAAACCTGTGTGCGGCAGAAACTGTGCACAGTGTAGCCTGCCTTGAGTGGTCATGGGGGAGAAAGGTTTTACCTTGGGAAACCATGACTGCAAAAGAGGCTATGGAACGATGTTGAACTATGGAGGAAAACTCCTAGGCTGTTCCACCGTATGGAGGCTTTATGGGGATTAAAGTGTGGTCTTAGTGGTAATCCAGCCCTGCAGATGGCAACACTGCAGATTTGCCCTTAAAGGGAAACCGCCGTACCGGTGACGGGCGGTGGGCAAATGGGAAATCCTGCTGGACCTTAAGCCGCAAAGTTTACTCATAAAAGTCACCACCTGTGTCCTTATTAGAAATCGGAAGTCGGTATGTCGGTGAGCCAGAACAATTCAATAGAGTAAATCCGTTACTGATTTTCCGGCCTCTGACTTATAGAAGTAAGTCGGAATTCTTATCTGGCTCACTGGTATTCCGGCCTCTTACTTCCAGCATTCTGAGGTGTAAAGGTGTCTAAAAGAGGACGTGTTCGCCAGCAAATAAAGGGAAGGACGGCACGCTGGGCCGTTATTGTAAGTATCTGGACTTTTTTTCTAGCACTGCTTTTCGCCTTGGTGACACGTTTTATGCTGGATAGTATTCAATCAATTATTATTTCTTTTACAATTTTGCTCATTATTATTTTAATCGGTATTATTTTCGACACCATCGGAATGGCAGTAGCAGCAGCAGACGAGAAACCCTTTCACGCCATGGCAGCGAAAAAGATACCCGGAGCCAAGCAAGCTATCTATCTGGTACGAAACGCAGACCGGGTCTCCAATTTTTCCAATGATGTGATCGGTGATATCAGTGGTGTGGTCAGTGGTGTGGTCGGTGCCATGATTATTCTGAACTTGGCAATGGGGACTCCGGGATTGAATGAACTTTATTTAAGTATTCTCGTGACCGCGATTATCGCCGCCCTTACTGTTGGCGGAAAAGCTGTGGGTAAATCAGTTGCAATTAGCAGGCCTACCGATCTGGTATTTTTTATAGCCCGTTTTTTAACAGGTCTTGAACGACTAACCCTGGGAGGTAAACGGCGCATAAAGTAGTAAGTGGGGTCAATAGTACATATGGTTTTGGAAAACATCAATGGTCCTCTGGATTTGAAGAAACTACATTACCGGGAATTGCTCCAACTCACACAGGAGATCCGGGAAATGATCCTTGCGGTTGTTTCCCAACGGGGAGGGCACCTTGCTGCCAGTTTGGGGGTGGTGGAACTTACCGTTGCTTTGCATCGTGTTTTTAATACACCCCATGATAAGATTATCTGGGATGTGGGTCACCAGTGTTATGCACATAAGATTTTAACAGGCCGGCGCGAATGCTTTTCATCGCTACGTACTGCCACAGGAATCAGTGGCTTTCCGAGGCGCCAGGAGAGTGCGAGTGACCCTTTTAATGTGGGGCACAGTAGTACATCCTTATCCGCCGCACTGGGTATGGCTCTGGCAAGGGATCTGCGCCGGGAGCATAACAAGGTTGTGGCGGTAATAGGTGATGGTGCTCTCACCGGAGGCATGGCCCTGGAAGCCCTCAACCACGCCGGTGATTCACACAGTGATCTGCTCGTCATATTAAATGATAATGAGATGTCTATTGAGCAGAATGTGGGCGGCCTTCCATCTTACCTTTCACGCCTGCGCAGTGACCCCATGTATTCCCGTTTTAAAGAAGAGTTTGAATCAGCCGTCAGTCACATACCGGCGATCGGTAAGGCGATGATCCGCTCCGTGGAACGGATTAAGGATGGCGTAAAATATCTTTTAGTACCGGGGATTCTCTTTGAAGAACTTGGTTTTACATATCTCGGCCCCATTGACGGACACAATATCTCCAGACTAGAAGGAATGATGCGCCAGGCCAGAGACTTAAAAGGACCGGTGCTTTTACATGTGATTACATGCAAAGGGAAAGGCTACCGCTTTGCGGAGGAACAACCCTGCCGTTTTCATGGAATAGGACCGTTTAAGCTGGAAACGGGACAAGTGAATGGCAATTCCAATGTAAAGCCCGGCTACAGTTATATTTTTGGTGAAGCGATTATGGATCTGGCAGAGCAGGATGAAAACATAGTGGCAATTACTGCGGCGATGGGGACGGGAACAGGATTGGAGCAGTTTGCCCGCAGGTGGCCGAAACGTTTTTATGATGTGGGCATTGCGGAGCAGCATGCGGTTACCATGGCAGCAGGCCTTGCCGTGGAAGGATTTAAGCCGGTGGTGGCGATCTACAGCACATTTCTACAGCGGGCGTACGACCAGATATTACATGATGTTTGCCTGCAAAATTTGCCCGTGACCTTTGTTATTGATCGGGCCGGCCTTGTGGGTGAAGACGGTGAGACACATAATGGCCTTTACGATTTTGCTTATTTACGCAACTTTCCCCATATATTGCTGATGGCTCCCAGCAACGGTGCTGAACTAATCGACATGTTAAAAACGGCTATGCATTACGATGGACCGGCAGCCATTCGTTATCCCAGATCCGGGGCGGAGGAACCTTTTAACACTCCGGCAAAAGTGCTGATACCGGGCAAAGGTAAGCTTTTAAAAGAGGGAGATGATCTGCTTATACTGGCTGCAGGTACTATGGTAAAAGATGCGCTGGAGGCAGCTGCTCTACTTAAGCTAAAGGGGATAAACTGTGCTGTGGTTAACCCTCTTTTTATAAAACCGCTGGACCGGGAACTCCTCTCTACCTGGGCTGCACATTGCGGAAAAGTTCTGACCGTGGAAGAGCATGTAACCAGTGGGGGGTTTGGCAGTGCAGTGCTGGAGTTATTCGCGTCAGAGGATATTACGAATGTGAATATTCATTGTTTGGGCCTACCTCATCCCTTAACCGGACTCGACAGCCGGGAACGTCTGCTTAAAAAATATGGCCTTACCGCTGAGGGAATAGCTAGAGAAGGGCTTAAGATCTGCGCCCCTGTACGGGAAAGGGCCGGCCTGGATGGGTGAGGGAAAGATTAAACAGCGACTTGATCTGCTGCTTATTGAAAAGGGATTGTTTGTCAGTCGTAACCGCGCTCGCGCCGAAATCATGGCCGGGAATGTCTTTGTCAATGGCCAGCGGGAGGATAAACCGGGAACGTTTGTGGGGCCCATGGCTGATCTCGAAGTGAAAAGTCGGGATAACCCCTATGTGAGCCGGGGTGGCTTAAAGCTTAAAAAAGCGCTTGATCATTTTCAGATTGCTTTGCAGGACAGGGTGGTTCTGGATATTGGTGCCTCCACGGGAGGGTTCACCCAGTGCGCACTGGAAGCACAGGCACAGCAGGTAATAGCCCTGGATGTGGGTTATGGTCAACTTGCCTGGGAGCTTCGCAATGACCCGCGCGTGATTATTATGGAGCGCTTTAATGCCCGCTACCTTAAAAAAGAAGATCTGCCGCGACAACCGGACGTGTCTACTATAGATGTATCCTTTATCTCATTTAGAATTATTCTTCCCGTGATTGCCGATCTGGGAGTTCGGGATGTGATCTGCCTGGTAAAACCACAGTTTGAAGCCTCACCTGCTCAGGTGGGGGAAAAAGGGGTTATCAAAGATCCACGCTTACACGAATATATTTTAATGCAGCAACTGGAGTTGGCTCAGAGTCTTTTTTACCAGGTACAGGGGATTACATTTTCCCCGATCAAAGGGCCAAAAGGTAATATTGAATATCTTATGCACCTGTTACGAACAGGGGATGAACTTTCGGGAAGTGGGTTAAGCGCAGCAACACATGAAACGGTAATTCGCAGTGTCGTTTCAAGCGCCTGGCATACTCTCAATTAAACAGGAGTAGGAGTCTTAATACTGATAAGGTAAATGATTTTAAATGTTTGTAGTTTTTATTTGTAAAGCAGGGGGTTAAAGGTTGTTTAAAGGTATCGGCCTGGTTCCAAACTGGCAAAAAAAGAATGTTTCCCAAATGATTGCTGAAGTTCAGGAATTTTTTGCAGCACATGCGGTTCCCGTTTATGTTGTTCCCGCAAAGGACCCTCTTTTGCACATGCCCTCACCGATTAAGGAGTTGGAGGAGTGGTGGCAAAAAGTGGATCTTGTCATTGCTGTGGGAGGAGACGGCACTTTCCTGCGGGTGGCGCGGGAGGTGGCCTTTATGGGTCTACCCATTCTGGGGTTAAATCTCGGGTATAAAGGTTTTCTAGCCGGGATCGAAGTGGGTACCCTGGGAAAGTGCTTAAAGAAGTTGATCTGCGGCGATTATTCTATTGAGGAACGGTTGATGTTACAGACTACTGTCCTGCGGAATGACGAAAGTGTTTTCTTCTCACAGTCCCTGAACGATGTAATTATCTCCCGCGGCCCTTTTTCCCGTATTATCAAGCTTGACACGTTTATTAACAACGATTTTCTGGAAAGTTATCCTGGAGATGGTTTAATAATCGCCACTCCTACTGGCTCCACTGGGTATTCTCTCTCGGCCGGTGGCCCAGTGGTCAACCCTTCACTGCAAGTACTCGTAATTACACCAATTTGCCCTCACTTGCTCTACCAGCGTTCGGTAATTGTGAACCGGGAAGATCTGGTTTCCGTAATTGTTGCCACAAGTTCAGCGGATATATATCTCACGCTTGACGGCCAGGAAGGATTTGCGTTAAAACATAATGATACTATCAGGGTAAAGCGGGCCGCCAGTGTTACCCGGGTGATAACATTTGCGGAGAGCAATTTTTATAAAACTTTGCACAACAAGCTGCTGGAAGCCTGACGGCTGGAGAGCAGGGGTCTAAAGATGCTTATCCGGCTCACTGATTTTGACTTCGGACTTCTGCATTTTTGCACGGGAGGAGATTTATCGTTGCTTTCTTTGTTACACATGCGTGATTTTGCTCTTATTGATGATCTTTCACTTGAATTCTATGATGGATTAAACGTACTCACGGGAGAGACGGGTGCCGGCAAATCAATTCTGATTGGGGCGATAAATCTGATCCTGGGGGAACGTTCTTCCAGTGATCAGATTCGCACCGGCGCGGAGCAGGCTTTGGTGGAGGCAGTCTTTCACTGCTCCCTGGAAAATCAAGAGGTAACGGAGCAACTGGATAAGTACGGCATCTCAGCCTCCGATGAGTTTGTTTTTTCACGGCAAATATCCCGGCATGGACGCAATATTTGCCGCATTAACGGCAACGTTGTCCCCCTTTCCGCCCTTAAAGAACTGGGCGGCCTCCTGGTGGATCTGCATGGTCAGTACAGCCAGCAATCTCTTATACATACTGAGCAGCATCTGTTCCTGTTAGATGAGTTTGGGGGTGTTGCACTGGCGGAGGCAAAAAATAAATATATCGGGGAATTTAACCGCCTGCAACAGGTACGGCAAAAATTAAAATCACTTGGCACAAGTGAAGCGGAACGGGAGCGGGCCATGGATCTGCTTCGCTATCAAAGAGATGAAATTATGGCAGCGTCCCTGGAGGAAGAAGAGGAAGAGAGCCTTCGCCAGCGGTTGCTGCTATCGGATAATATGGAAATGCTGCTCGGCATGGCAAACAA
>SKTJ01000288.1 GCA_007122565.1 Syntrophomonadaceae bacterium
AAATTTCTTCCGATAAAAAGGTGAGTTATTGTAAGTATGATTAACGGTCCACAACAATCTTTCTTTCTGCAATGCAAGCATTTCGTCTTTGCTGGATGGGATATAATCCTGAATGGCCAATTTCAAACACTCCTAAAAACCATTTTTGTTAAATTCACCCCGGCTACTGTACACAACCACCAATAAGTATAGTCCACCACCTTTCCTCCAAATTATAAACAACACCCTGGTGAGGCCTTATGAAAAACAATTATGTTAGAAAGAAATAAATTTATTGTTATTTATATTAATGCTTTTAGATTAATACAATAAATTATTATATTAATTCTACTAATTGTATGTCTGTTCCTGCCAAGTTAGTAAATATTAAAATAAAAATTTCACAAAACCTATAAAGAAATATGAGTGGTATTCACCCAAATGACCGGACTTTCCATAATTGGTGAATTACTCCTGCAAAAGACATCAAAAACTATTCCTTTTAGCAAGTCGCTCTGAGATTTAAGAATTCTTCACCTGTGTAATAATTCCTTGTTGTTTATATTTCCAAGACAAATTTTTGCCCGCAAGAGGTTCGGGCCTTGTTTATTGCTTATAAAAACGTTGTTTCGTGTTATCATTAGGGGACAACGCGAGCGGGCACACCAGACCCGCCCCTTTTACGAACTTTGGACTTTGGAACTTCGCCTTTAACTGTTTTCTGTAAAGGAGAGTTACCAAAGGGAATGATTGTTTTTGATGATGACTACTAGAGGGGATTATGGTATAATTACCGAACTAATTCCCGGAAAAACTGGCAATACCTTTGACAGAGTAAGAATTGCAAGAAAAAACCCACATTTCTAATAAGGAGGGATTTACCATGCAGGAACGTATTCAAAGGCTGCGTGAGATCAAACATGCGGCATCTTTGGGCGGTGGCGAAGCTAAGATCGCCAAAGAGCATGAAAAGGGGAAACTTACGGCCAGGGAAAGAATTAATTTACTTCTGGATCCTAACAGCTTTCATGAATTCAACATGTTGATCAAACATAAACTCGGTACACCCGGTGACGGTATCGTGATCGGGCATGGCACAATAGACAACAGAAAGGTGTGCGTCTATGCCCATGATGCAACCGTATTTGGCGGATCTCAGGGCTATTATCATGGCAGAAAGGTATATAAGATTCATGAAATAGCTCTGGATATGGGCGTGCCCATAATCGGCCTTAATGATTCGCCCGGAGCACGGGTGATCAGGCCCGAGCTTGCAGGCAGCGATGACCCGTACCGGGTCAGTGATGAAAAGCATGCCGGGGTGATATTTTACATGAATGCACGTTGCTCCGGGGCCATACCACAGATTTCTGCCATGTTGGGTAATTGCACCGGGGGGTCCGTATATTCACCAGCCCTGACCGACTTTATATACATGGTGGATAACCTGTCCCATATGTTTATCACAGGTCCGCGCGTGATCAAGTCCGTACTGGGCGAGGAGATAAGCATGGAGGACTTAGGAGGGGCAAAAGTCCATTGTCAGATGACAGGTGTTGCTGATTTCAGAGTCAAAAATGAAGCCGATTGTATGCAGGAAATACGAAGACTCCTGTCTTATCTTCCCTCAAATTGGAGAGAAAAACCGCCTCACAAGGACACTGGAGATTCCCCCGATCGCTTTGCAGAGACACTGGAGAATATCGTACCGGAACAACCTACCAAGGGGTATGATATGCACCTCGTGATCAGTGATATTGTGGACGGAGGCGAATTTCTAGAGGTCAAGCCTGAATTTGCCCGTGAGATAATCGTCGGCTTCGCAAGACTGGAAGGTAATACTGTTGGTATTGTAGCTAATCAGCCCAAGGTGCTGGCAGGCTGTATGAGTGTTGACAGCTCTGACAAACAGGCACGATTTATCCGCTTCTGTGATGCTTTCAATATTCCAATCATACTCCTTGTAGATTCTCCGGGGTATTTGCCCGGCAAAAGCCAGGAATATTCGGGAATTATCAGACATGGGGCAAAGGTGCTTTACGCTCTGTCAGAAGCAACTGTACCGAAGATTGCTATCCTGATGCGAAAGGTATACGGCGGAGCAGCTCTTGGTATGGGTATATTACCCGGATTCGGAACAGACCTGATTTTTGCCTGGCCCACTGCCGAAGTTGGCGCCATGGGAGCCGAACAGGCTGTGGCATTATTCTATGGCAAAGAGATCAAAGATGCTCCTGATCCTGAAGCCTTCAAGTCTCAGAAGGTTCAGGAATACAAAACTCATTATGCCGATCCCCTGGCCCTGGCATCAGAAGTGACATATATACTGGACATCATTGAACCGAGAGAGACCAGACGAACGCTCATTCAGTCTCTCAGGCTTGTACAAAGTAAAAAAATTGAAACGGTTCCGAAGCGGCATGGAAATATCCCCCTCTAGAACCAAACATCATATTTTATACCACTGAGGATGAGATGGTATATCTTGGAAGGAGAATATCCAAATGAATTTTAATCTGACTGAAGAACAAAAGATGCTCCAGGATAATGCAAGAAATTTTGCAATAAATGAGATGTTGCCCACAATTCAGGAGTTTGAGGAGCAGCGCAAGGTAAACCATGATCTTACAAAAAAAATGGGCGAATTGGGGATGCTGGGAATACATATTCCGGAGCAATACGGCGGTTCAGGCTATGACTATACTGCAGCGGCTATCGTATGGGAACAACTAAGCTATGTAAGCTGGTCCCAGACCCTCAGTGCTTTAGGGCACGGCGTGCTAGCCGCAACGATCCTTAATATGGGCGCAAGCGAAGAGCAAAAGCAAAAATATCTCCCCCCCCTGTGTAGAGGAGAATCAATTATCGCTGTGGGAGCAGTAGAGCCTAACACAGGCAGCGATGCGGGAGCTCTGGAAACCAAAGCTGAACTGGTGGGAGATGAATGGGTCATCAATGGCACAAAAAACTTTATCACCTCCGGCGGTATAGCAGATACAGTCCTGGTACTATGCCAAACGGATAATAGTTTGGGATGGAAGGGTATTGCTCTGATTGCGGTTGATACCAATACCCCTGGTTTTTCGAGCCATCCTGTCAAAATGGTCGGTGACCTGGCTGGGGACATGTGTAATCTTGCTTTCCTCGATTGCCGGGTGCCCAGGGAAAACCTCATAAACAAGATCGGACGGGGCCTTCACACCACGCTTAGGGGAATTGATACGGCCCGTCTTTTTATCTCTGCCGGAGCAATTGGGATGACACAATGCTGCCTGGATGCCTCCATAAAATATGCAAAAGAACGTTCCCAATTTGGAAAGCCCATCGGCTCATTCCAGATGATCCAGGATACCATAGCAAGTCTGGCCGCGCAGCTCATGGCAGTCCGCTGGCAGGTATATTATGCTGCTGACTTGAAAAGCAAGAATCTTCCTCATGGCAAAGAACTTTCAGCTGCCAAGATCCTGGCAAGTGACCTGGCTGTAAAAGCTTCAGAGCAAGCCATTCGTGTACACGGAGCCTATGGCTGTACCGATGATTATCCCGTAGCAAGGCACTATCGTGATTCAATCCTGACTACTATTCTTGGGGGCACCAGGGAGATGCACATATTGACGATAGGCCGTGAGTTGTTGAACCTTGATGCCATGTCATGATTGTTGGTACGGTAGGGACAAGCCCTATTTTAAACATCCCCTAATACATAACCTTATCACCATAGGGGGTATCATGCAAAGAATTCACCATTTCGCTTGTCTGCAGAAACCAGGCAGGCTTTTTTTTCATCTAATGGGGGACATATCTGATTATAAATGAATTGTAACTGCGCAAAAAATCAGATTTTGGAATACAGGATTTACGTCCCATTGTGACAATTGACTTTAGAAATTGACAGCGGTATAATGTTTTCAACTTGGGACAATTCAGGGAAAAGCCTTGCTAACTGAAAACTCTCCATTTATAAAACAGAAAATAACCATTTAAATATCATATTAACTGCTATCTAACAGGAGGCTTCATTAGCTCCTGTTGTGATATTTGCCAGTTAGTGATGCGCCTGCGCGTCTTACTAACCCGGCGTTAATAATTTTACTATCAGAGAGAACAGGAGGAAGGTTATTGGTTAAGAAAACACACCAGTCCGAACTGGAAAGGTTGCAAGCTCTTGTTACAAAAGCAAAAGCAGGCGGCGGTGAAAAAGCGGTAGAGAAACACAAAAAGCAGGGGAAGCTTACGCCCAGGGAGCGGATCGATTACTTTCTGGATGATGGCAGTTTTGTGGAATTTAACATGCTGGCGGAACATCAATGCTATGACTTTGGTATGCAGAAAAAGAAATTTCCCGGCGATGGGGTAGTGACAGGTTACGGAAATTTGGACGGGCGTCTCGTTTTTGTTTACGCCCAGGATCCCACCGTCCTCGGCGGTTCCGTGGGAACTATACACGGGGCTAAGATTTGCTATACCATGGATAAAGCAATTATGGCCGGCGCACCGCTCATCGGTTTGAACGAATCGGGTGGAGGGCGTCTGCACGAAGGATTTTCAGCTTCCCGCAACGTGGCCGGAATGTTTCACCGTAACACCAAGGCTTCCGGTGTCATTCCGCAGATTTCGGCAATTATGGGGACATGCGCCGGGGTAGCCGTCTACTCCCCAGCCATTACCGATTTCATTTTTATGGTTGAAGGAAGCAGTCAAATGTTTATTACCGGCCCGGGGGTAATTAAAGCTGTAACAGGTGAGCAAATTACTCTGGAAGAACTGGGTGGGGCCACCATCCATGCGGCAACGAGCGGTTGCACCCATTTCACCACAAAGGACGACCGGGAATGCCTGGACCAGGTCCGCCGGCTACTCAGTTTTTTCCCCCTCAACAACATGGAAAACCCCCCCATCGTGGAAACAGGTGATGATCCCAGACGGCAATGTGATGAACTGGAGAACATCGTCCCTGCCGATTTCTCCAAAACGTACGACGTGCGGGACGTGATCGGTCATATTGTAGATAACGGTGATTTTATGGAAGTCCATCCCGCCTTTGCCCGCAACATAGTGGTTGGCTTCGCCCGTATGGACTGCTCCACCGTAGGAATCATCGCCAGCCAGCCAAAGGTTATGGCCGGTTGTCTTGATGTGGATGCCTCTGATAAAGCGGCACGCTTTATCCGTTTTTGTGACGCCTTCAATATTCCGCTGGTCAATCTGGTTGACGTACCCGGTTTCCTGCCGGGGAAAAACCAGGAATACGGGGGGATTATCCGCCATGGTGCGAAAATGCTTTACGCCTATTCGGAGGCCACCGTTCCCAAGGTAACCCTGAATATGCGTAAAAATTACGGCGGTGCCGTGATGGCCATGTGCTGCAAAGGTACGGAAGTGGATCAGATGCTGGCCTGGCCCATCGCCCAGCCTGTGGTGCTGGACACCAAAGCAGCTGTGGATATCGTTTTTCACAAGGAAATTAAACAGGCAGAGGATCCTGTGGCAGAAAAACAAAAGCACGTGGAGGATTACGATTTCGCATACTCCAATCCTTTCAACGCCGCATCCAAAATGCTCCTCGATTCCATAATCGAACCGCGGGACACGCGCTGGCAAATTATTTCCGCGCTGCGCATGCTCAAAGATAAACGGGAAGAAAGACCGTGGCGCAAACACGGTAATATTCC
>SKTJ01000154.1 GCA_007122565.1 Syntrophomonadaceae bacterium
ACCAGTTTGATATGATTGTCCGGTCTCCATTCGTCAAGTTTAAAGATGCCGGTCCCCACGGGATTTTCACCAAGGAAGGTTCCCGGTTCATTGCCTGCCGCCATTTCAGCATAATCTTTTTCAATTGCAGCAAAGCTGATAATGGAACCGCCACTGTGAGCAATGTGAGCAGGAAGGGGAGCAAAGGGGAACTTGGTCACAAACTGTACTTTATGCTCATCCACAACAATAATCTCATCAATCATGCTGAAGAGGAAAAGACGGGGTGAAGCCACATCGGGGTCAAGCAAGCGCTCAAAAGTTGCTTTGACTGCATTTGCATTAAAATCGGTTCCATCGGTAAACTTGACACCCTGGCGCAGTACAAATTCCCAGGTAACGTCGTCTACTGCATACCATTCTGTTGCCAGCAGTGGCTGTAGCTCGCTGTTCTCATCTAAGAGGAGGAGACATTCGTAGACTAAGTAATTGATTCTGGATGATGGCACGTCATTTGAACCGTGCGGGTCCATGGATACTGCATCTGACAGTTCGGCAATAATCAGGTCACCCCCGCCTGCCACGCCTGAGTCGGTTGTAGTGGCACAAGCGGCTAAAAACAAACCCATCAGGGCTAAGACAAAAACTAACACCAACACCAAACCAATCTTTCTTGCTTTCAAACAAAGCTACCCCCTTTTAAAAAATTATTTTGTGCTGCTTTCCATAATTATCTTGCTTATCTGATTGTATTTGCTATAATAAATTAGCAAATAATAACAGCACATCATTATTATACTATAGTATTTATAATATGGAAACAGTAATTGGGAAAATATTCACTATCTTATGAGAAACGACTCAACTCTTTAAGTGCGTACATATTAAAGTGTTACATTATTTACATTTGGATGATTAAACGATACACCGTTTTGAGAAAGGAAAGATAAAATGAGCAACCTGGCCACCGGCACACCGGAAGCTTATCCTGCTATAGACAAGCATGCTTCACAATTACGTATTTTCTATAAAAAATTAAGCCGCAACCGGGCTGCGCTCATTGGTGGGTATCTCATTTTACTACTGATTATCATCTCCATTGTTGCCCCCTTCTTTACCGTTTATGACCCTGTGCTTGTTGATTATGACACAAAATTATTGAGCCCTTCTTCCACCCACTGGTTGGGGACCGACCACAATGGACGGGATATTTTTACCCGCCTCATCCATGGTATGCACATTACCCTTTATATTGGCTTTTTATCCGTATTCTTTGGCATGCTTGTGGGTATCCCCATGGGGATCATCGCCGGCTATTACGGAAAAATAGTTGACACTGTCCTGATGCGCTTTATTGATATTTTACTGGCTTTCCCCGGTATCCTGCTGGCCATTGCCCTGGTGAGCGTGCTGGGTGGCAGCATTAACAATGTTATTATTGCCGTTGGTGTTTTTTCCGTCCCCGGTTTCGCCAGGGTAGTAAGGGGCTCGACCCTTGCCGTTAAAAAACTGGAGTATATTGACGCCATCCGGGCCCTTGGTGCCAGTGACGGCCGGATCATATTTTTACATATACTCCCGAATATTATCTCGCCCATCATTGTCCAGGCAACGGTGCGTATTGCCTACTCCATCTTAATTGCCAGCGCCCTTTCCTTCCTCGGGCTTGGGGCCCAGCCCCCCACACCTGAGTGGGGGGCAATGCTTAGCGCGGGACGAAGTTATATGTTTGATCATCCCCATGTGGCTTTTTTCCCGGGCCTGGCCATTATGATCGTAGTGCTTGCCTTCAATATTTTTGGCGATGGCATCAGGGATGCATTTGATCCCAGATGACCTTGCAAAGAGGGGTGCCATGCAGTGACGGTTTTTATGCTCCGCAGGTTAATCCAGACCATTCCGGTAATCATCGGCGTTACCTTTATCGTATTTTCTTTGATGCACCTTATTCCCGGTGATCCTGCCGTGATCATGGCCGGGGAAACAGCACCGGATGAACAGGTGGAAAGAATGCGTGAGCGCCTCGGATTAAACGATCCTATTCATGTGCAGTATTTAAAATACATGGGAAACCTGCTACAGGGTGACCTGGGGCAGTCCGTGCGCTCAAGCCGCCCTGTCTGGGATGAGATTAAGCCGCGAATTAGGGTTACCGTAGCACTGTCCCTCTACAGCACACTGCTCAGCATTGTCATTGGCGTTATTGCCGGGGTTATTTCAGCGGTGAGGAAAAACAGTCTGCTCGATTCTTCCCTGATGCTGGCAGCATTGTTCGGCTTGTCCATGCCCACCTTCTGGTTTGGCTTAATGGCGATCAGGTATGTCTCGGTGGAATTTGGCCTTTTGCCCCCTTCCGGTTGGGGGACCTGGCAGCAGGCTATTTTACCGGTAGTATCCCTGGGCGCCACCGGTGCGGCAATTATTGCCAGGATGACCCGTTCCAGCATGCTGGATGTGATCAACCAGGATTATATGCGCACAGCCCTGGCAAAAGGTTTAAAAAAAAGGGTTGTGATCTACAAGCACGGGCTTAAAAACGCCTTAATCCCTGTGGTAACTGTTGTGGGGATCGAGATCGGGGTTTTAATGTCCGGTTCAATTATCACAGAAACTGTCTTTGCCATAAACGGCATGGGAAGGCTGGTTATCGACGCCATCCGGGCCCGTGATTTTCCCATGGTCCAGGGTGTGGTGCTGGTGTTTACGATTATCTTTGTTATGGCCAATTTGCTGGTTGACGTATCTTACCGCTATTTGAACAAGCGCATCGATCTGAATTAAGTAAACCTGGATGGGAAAAGAGGTGCATGACTTGGCCCCATCGGATTCAATACTGGAAATAAAAAATCTGAGCACATCTTTCTTTACCGATGAAGGAGCAATGAAAGCTGTTGACGGCGTTTCCTTAAACGTGCCAAAAGGTCAAACTATCGGTATTGTTGGGGAATCGGGATGTGGAAAAAGTGTATTGGCTTTGTCCGTACTGCGGCTTATCGAAAAACCGGGCAAAATAGTGGGCGGGGAGGTCATTTTCCATGGCCGGGATATTCTAAAACGGAACGAAAAAGAAATGCGCAACTTGAGGGGCAACCAGATTTCCATGATTTTTCAGGAGCCCATGACTTCGTTGAACCCTGTCTACACCGTCGGCGACCAGATCGGCGAGTCCTATGAAATACACCAGAAAATGACGAAACGCCAGGCAAAAATAAAATCAATTGAAATGTTAAAGCTGGTTGGCATCCCTTCGCCTGAAAAAAGAATCCACCAGTATCCCTTCGAAATGTCAGGCGGCATGCGGCAGCGGGTGATGATCGCCATGGCACTGGCATGTGCCCCGGAGCTCCTCATTGCTGATGAACCGACCACTGCCCTGGATGTAACCATCCAGGCCCAGATTTTAGAGCTGATTAAAGAGCTGCAGGCGAAACTGAATATGTCAGTAATCATCATTACGCATGACCTTGGCATTGTGGCAGAAACATGCAGGCAGGTCGCCGTTATGTATTGCGGTAATATTGTTGAATATGCAGCCGTCCAGACACTGTTTGAAGACCCGAAACACCCCTACACGATAGGGCTGTTTAATTCCCTGCCCCGTCCCGATATAGACAAGGAAGAACTGGAAGCAATCAAAGGTTCTGTTCCCGCCCCTAATGAAATACCGGCAGGATGCCGCTTTGCCCCCCGCTGTCCATACGCGGAGGATATTTGCCGGGAAAGGCTTCCCGAGTTGGAAAGCTTTGAAGGGGGCCACCTGGTCAGGTGCTGGATCTATATGAAGGGCTGGCAGGGCCGCAAGGGGGTTGTCACGTACGGTGGGTAAAGAACTTTTAAAAGTGGAAGGGCTCAAGCTGTATTTCCCCATCTTTGGCGGTATTTTAGGGCGTGCCGTTAATTATGTAAAAGCCGTGGATGACATTTCTTTTACGATCAATGAAGGGGAAACAGTAAGCCTGGTGGGAGAGTCAGGCTGCGGCAAGTCAACGGCCGGCAGGGCCATCCTGAGGCTTGAAAAACCAACCTCCGGAGAAGTCAGCTTTCAGGGTGTAAGCCTCACAAAGATTAAGGGAAAGCAATTAAGAGCCATGCGCAAGGATATGCAGATTATCTTCCAGGATCCCCATGCTTCAATCAACCCCCGGCAAACCCTGGTTCAGATCATCGAAGAAGCGCTGCAAATACAGAAAATTGTTCCCAAAGAGCAGCGGAGGGCCAGGGCGATTGAACTTCTGGAAACAGTGGGGCTGGCCAAATACCAGGCCGACCGTTATCCACATGAGTTCAGCGGCGGCCAAAGGCAGCGCATTGGTATTGCCCGCGCCTTGTCCGTAAACCCTAAACTGATTATCTGCGATGAAGCTGTATCGGCCCTTGATGTGTCCATCAGGGCCCAAATTCTCAACCTGCTAAAAAAGCTGCAGCAGGATTTTAACCTCACATACCTCTTTATATCACATGACCTCGGGGTTGTCCGTCACATCTCAGACCGGGTCATCGTGATGTACCTGGGAAAAATAGTGGAGATAGCTGATAAAAAGTCCCTCTTTGATAACCCGCAACATCCCTACACAAAAGCACTCCTTTCAGCCATCCCGGTCCCCAAACCGGGCAAGAAGGGTGAGCGTATTGTTTTGGAGGGCGATGTCCCTTCGCCCATCGATCCCCCCTCCGGCTGCCGTTTTCATACCCGCTGCCCCTTTGTCCAGGATAATTGCAAAATTGATGTGCCGGAGCTTAGAACTGCCGGCAACCTGCAGGAAGGTCATATGGTGTCATGCCACTACTTCCCGGAGTTATCCTGACCCCCACCCCGCCCATTTGGAACGCCTTCTAAAAAGCATCCACCTTCCTGATGGTTGACGGGGATAAGATTGCCCTTGAGAGAGCTGTTACGGATAAGCTGGATAAGCTGACGGATGGCAGCATACTGTATACCCGGACACTGCATTTTCCGGGGGCAGGGGAGGAGCCGGCATTGCTTGTTGAGAGGATGACTAATACGGAGTTGTGTGCTGTACGGTTGGAGTGGATTAGAATCGTAGTTAACAGGAAGACGGGCACCGCTACTGTGGCTATGAAGTTTAAAGGTTATAACAAGAACTTGAAGAACCGCATTCAATCATGCGGTTCTTCAAGTTCTTCTGAAAGATTTTAGCTGGCCTTTTAGCGGGCGCTGACATTACCCAGGTCTGTTACCTGACCGCTTTGGACGGTAACTCCGGTTATAAAAGGGTTGCTTCTGCCTACAATGAATAATTCGTAAGTGTTGGGGAAAAGGGCCAGCATAAAGGAGCCATCACTTTTGATTTCAGCCTGCAGGGTCCAGTTATCAGGATTGGTGCTACGGAAGCCGGAACCAATAGCCATCACCTTGCTTCCAGGCGATACATCGGTGACTACCCCCTTAAGAATGCCCTTGTTGTTGTTTACAGTATAGGTTTCCCCGGGGCTGCTGACATTGACCGATATTTGATCTCTTATTTCAAGATCAAACGATAAACCATAATTGCCTGTGGGTACTGTGGCTGAATAGTGGCCATCAGCATCGGTTTCGGTAAAGCCAATACTCCTGTTTAAATCATGCCTCCAGAAGTGAATATTGGCACCTTCCAGGGGAGCACCTGTAAATGGATCCCTGACTACACCACTTACTTTGGCCGACTGGTTGGCGGCTATGAATTGCAACTGCCTGTGTTCCATAACATCGTCTTTGCCGACAGACAGATTAACTGTCACAAATCTCTGGTCATCTGTCGCCAGTGTTGTATATGTGGTTCTGGCCTCTCCCAAAGCATCAGTGGTTGCTTCCAGCTGTGACAGCTGCCCATGTCTCTCACCAGCTTCAAAAGCTTCTGCATAAAAACGGACATCCGCCCCTTCTACAAGGTATCCGTTATTATCCGCTACGGTAACGGTGATGGTGACGGTCCGGCCCCCTCCTGCAGGAACAGACTCGGGGGTCGCTTCAACCCATACAGACAGGGATTCAACGGTTTTTTGATCATCCCGTTCCCCGGTATCAGCATCGTCTGTTGGTTTCTCTTCAGCCCCCCTGGTAATCGTAATGCTTCTGGCAGCACCGTCCCATTGTACAAGATCACCAAAAGCTTCACCGACAAACCTTAAAGGGATATAAGTACGGTTGTTGATGATCTGAGCCGCAACCTGGATAGTTTCAATTCTCCCGTTTATGGTAGGCCTTGTGCTGTCGATAGGGATGCGGACGGTAACATTGCCGCGCTTTCCAACCGCCGTCCGTGTATCAGCTTCCCAATCCACTGTTGCACCTAGCGATTCGAATAACGCCCGCATCGGAGCTAAAGTCCGTCCATCCTGGATTATTGGACGATCGTCAAGCTGAATCAGTTGGTTGTCAACATAGACTCTGATGTCGTCTGTGGCAAAAGCTGAAGTGGTAAAACTCATTAATATGCATACGAGCAAAAATAAGATAAAAAGCTTTTTCATGGTTTAATTCTCCTTAAATATAAATATAGGCTATTAAACATTACTTGGTATCTTACAAGAAACTAATTAAGGAAATAGGGAAATAGAGATAAGCGCAAAAGGAGCAATAACAACAAGTAAGTACGTAGCAGCCTTTTCCCAGATCCCTCCTTTCCTTCATTGTTTATCATAGTTTACCAATCTTTTAGTGGGTTTACAATACCACGCAAGCATTAATTCTTTTGGCAGCATTCCTGCGTCTCGCTGATCCCAACCCATATCTACCGACTATGGATTGCAGTTATTTCATGTGTTTATACCTTTCCAGATGATCATCGCTCAAGAACTCATATGCACTGTTTACTTGTTGAAACAACTTAGTTGCACCCGGAGATTGATTAACGTCCGGGTGATATTCTTTTGCCTTTTTCCGATATGCCAATTTCACTTGATATTTGTCCGCATTATAGCCAATGCCCAGTACGTCACAGCTTTCTTCATATTTCTTTTTAAATTCAATAATTGGATTTGTATAGGGGGGCTGATTACCATAATTATTGGTTTGACCGTGCCAACCATAGTTACCTTGGCTACCCTGTTCTCTTTGAGCGTATTCATACCACATTCTAAATTTTTCTTCCCATTCCTTCTGTTGCTCAGCTCGTCTCCGCTCTTGTTCCTTTCTTCTCCTGGCTTCTTCGGCTCTTATGTATTTGTCTCCATATTCGTAAAATGAATTGAATTGTTTATCCTTCCCATGTATAAGGTAGTTAGCATGGTCAAATAAAAATTCTGTAATCATATATTTCACGTATTTTAAATAGGATACAAACTTAGTTCCTAATATTGGGAATAAGATAAAAAATAATATAACCAGTAGTGTTCTTGGATTCATTAAAAGGGCGAATGTTAAGGGAAAAGCAAATATCAGAAATAGAAAACATCCCCCCATTCCTAAAAAGCTCAGGAATAGCTTTTTAGTATTGTTCACTAATGTCACGCTAATTTCTATCATACTGATCAATAAATCTAATATCTGGGATATCAACTGAGTGATAATATGTAAAATTTTACCAATTACCTTTTTCAATAAATTCATGTATTGTTAAACTCCCCTTGCAGTATAATCAGTCTTTACATAATTGAAAAAGGCCTGATATGGACTACTCAATTATTACCCATAATAACACGAAAAACCACGGCAAAAAAGCCGTGATCGTTCTTAAGTGACAAGTCTTCCGCTGCGCTGCAAATGAGTTTTTTTCCCCGGTTGATCTGATCTTTTTGTTTAGTTTATTCCTTTACTTCGCCCAGGCTTATGGAGAGTCTTTTTTTCTTTTCTACGTCTTCCTCACTGAGCATAATCCTGGCATCAATTATAGTCAGACCCTCTTCATGAACGATGACCGGATTAAGATCTATTTCGTGAATTAACGGATATGCTTTAATAATCTCCGAGACTTTCTGTATTAATTTGACAATTGCCTGCTTGTCAGATGGTGGGCGCCCGCGAAAACCATCGAATACCACTGACGATTTTATCTCATCAATCATTGATGCTGCCCAGTATTCAGAAACCGGTATAACCCGAAAAGATACATCTTTCATCACTGCAACCATGATTCCTCCCAAACCAAACATGACGATAGGGCCAAACTGATCGTCTGTTTTTGTGCCGATGATAATCTCAATTCCTTTGTCAGACATGCGTGACACGAGACATCCCCTGATGTCTGCTCCCGGATGATGTTTATTGCTGTTTTTGATTATTTTTTTGAATGCTTCACGCACTGCATGCTCATCTTTCAACCCCAGCATTACCCCGCCGGCGTCGGCCTTATGCAGAATATGAGGTGATACTATTTTCATGACCACATTGTAACCAAAATCTTCAGCAATTTTTACTGCCTCATCCTCATTGGTTACCAGATAGTCCTTGGACATAGGCACTCCGTGCAATCTGAAAAGCTCCTTCGCTTCATGTTCCAACAGAGCCTTTCTGCCTTCAGCAAGAGCGTTGTCAATGATCTCCTGTCCTTCCCGGACGGCTTTCGCTCCCCAGTTGAGCTGGAAATTGCCTTCTTTATGATACTCCCGCCGATAAGAACCATAGGTGGCTAAAGCCCCCATACACTGACAGGCAATCTCCAATGATTCATAAACCGGTATATTGTAATATCGCAAAAGGTCCAGGGAATGGGGCTTGGCATAATTATAAAGACTGTGCAGGATGATCGGTTTACTGCTTTGCCGCATCAGTTTTCCCATGCGGTGTGCAGCGTCCTCTTCCTTGAAAGTCAGCTTTTTGGCAAAGCGGATGCCATAACCTCCGAAAAGGCCGACGATCAAAAGTCCGTGTATATTCGTGTCACTGAGCAGAATTTCCGCGCAGTCGGCGAAAACAGCCGGATTCTTGTCAGTACCCCCTGCTACATCAATGGGATTGGCCAGCGACGCGTTGGCGGGAAGAATGGCGGCCAGTTTATCCCTGGTTTCCTTTTCCAGCTCCGGGAGTCTGATGCCAAGCTCGGTCAGATAATCGGCTGCAATAGTGGCATGTCCTCCTCCGTCGGCAAGAATGGCAATAGAACTTTCTTTTAACATGGGCAGCAGGGCAAGTGACTCGGCAACAGGAAACATTTCCCCGGGATTATTCACTTCAATGATTCCAGCTCTCTCGAATGCTGAATGAGACACTGCAGATATACCTGCCAGTGCCCCTGTATGTGAACCTGCTGATTTACTGCCCTTTACAGATCTGCCACTTTTATAAAGCACTATTGGTTTCACCTGGGAAGTTCTGCTTGCCTGCTGCAGGAACTTGCGCCCTTCCCTCAGTCCCTCAACATACATCAGGATAACTTTGGTATTAGGGCTATTGGTAAAGTATTCCAGATATTCGTGATGCTTAATATCTGCTTCATTGCCGATACCGACATAATAGTTAAATCCCGTCTGGCTCTTGAGGCTGGCTTCTGTGATTAAGTTAAGTGCAATGTTGCCACTCTGCGTCAGTAAGGCGATATTGCCCTGTGGTACATTTTTTAATCCCACCAAATTAATCCCTTTTTCCATATTGATGATTCCCGGTGTGTTCGGCCCAATGATGCGCATACCATTTTCCCTGGCCAGATCCACTATCTCTTCTTCATATCTTTTCCCTGCTTCGCCTAATTCGCCAAAGCCGCTGGCAATCACGACAGCTCCCGCTGCACCTTTTTTACCTAAATCAGTAAGAATGTTTTTCAACGTATGGGCAGGTGTTGTAATGAAAGCCAGATCAATATTTTCGGGAATATCCAGGACAGACTTGTAACATTTCAAACCGAGAATAGTCTTTTCCTTTGGATTAACCGGATAAATGCGGCCATCATATTTTTCAGCCAAAAGAGTTACAATAGCCTGATTACCTTGTTTTGTTTCATCTTTTGACGCTCCGATAATTGCCACTGATTCCGCTTTAAATATTCTATCTAAACTCAATATTACACCCCCTGATCATAGATTTCCAAATCCCGTTTAATCCAGACTGGAAAGCCATTTTTTCTTTTCCATATTCTCCTCACTGAGAATGATCCTGGCATCCACGATGGTCAGTCCGTCTTCATGCACGATGACCGGGTTAAGGTCCATTTCGTGAATTACGGGATAGGCCTCGACGACCTCAGAGACTTTCTCGATCAGCTTCGCAATGGCCTTTTTGTCGCAGGGCGGACGCCCGCGCACACCGTCAAGAATCTTTGCCGTTTTAATCTCGTTGAGCATAGAGGCGGCCCAGTCTTGGGAAACGGGGAGCACGCGGAAGGAAACGTCCTTCACCACTTCAACGAGGATTCCTCCCAGGCCGAACATGACGATGGGTCCGAACTGATCGTCGATTTTTGTGCCGATGATAACCTCCACTCCTTCACCGGCCATGCGGGAAACGATGCATCCCTTGATATCGGCGTCGGGTTCGTATTCGCATGCATTTTTGACAATTCTCTTAAAGGCTTCACGCACTTCCTGCTCGTTTTTGAGCTTAAGCATCACCCCACCCGCATCGGACTTGTGCAGGATATCAGGTGATACTATTTTCATAACAACGTTGCAAGCGAGGTCTGCGGCGATTTTTACTGCCTCATCCTCATTAAGGGCCAGGCGGTCCATGGACACGGGGGCGCCATGCAGTCTTAAAAGCTCCTTGGCTTCATGCTCCAGCAGAGAATTGCGGCCTTCAGCAAGAGCATTGTAAATGATTTCCTGTCCTTCCGGGATAGCCTTCGCTCCCCAGTTGAGTTGAAAATTGCTTGTCTTATGGGATTCCCGGCGATAGGAACCATAGATGGAGAGAGCCTCCACGCATTTACAGGCGATCTCCAGGGAATCGTATACGGGTATATTGTAGTAGCGCAAAAGATCCAGCGAATGGGGTTTGGCGAAATTGTAGAGGCTGTGCAGCACGATGGGTTTACTGCTTTTACTCACCAGTTTTCCCATGCGGTGGGCGGCATCCTCTTCAATGAAAGCCAGCTTTTCGGAAAAACGGATGCCATAACCGCCAAAAAGGCCGACGATGAGCAGCCCGTGTATATTCCTGTCACTTAGCAGAATTTCCGCGCAGTCGGCGAACACAGCAGGGTCCTGGTCTGTCCCGCCCGCCACATCGATGGGATTGGCCAGGGACGCGTTGGTTGGGAGAATGGCGGCCAGTTTATCCCTGGTTTCCTTTTGAAGCTCCGGAATTCTAATGCCCAGCTCGGTCAGGTAGTCCGCCGCAATGGTGGCATGTCCTCCCCCGTCGGCAAGAATAGCGATGGAGTTTTCGTTGATCCGGGGCAGGGAGGCCAGGGATTCGGCGATGGGAAACATCTCGTCCGAATTCTCCACGTCGATGATACCCGCCCTCCTGAAGGCGCTGCGGGCCACCTCCGAAATGCCTGCCAGTGCGCCCGTATGTGATCCGGCGGATTTGGTGCCCGTGGCGGACCTGCCGCTTTTGAAAAGGACGATTGGCTTTACCTGCGTGGTTTTGCTTGCCTGCTGGAGAAACTTACGCCCCTCCCTGAGCCCTTCAACGTACATCAGGATAACACGCGTATCCGGGTCTTCCGTAAAGTATTCCAGGTATTCGTGAAACTTAATATCCGCTTCATTACCCACGCCCACATAGTAGTTGAAGCCCATCTGGCTTTTGAGGCCCGCTTCCGTAATCAGGGTAAGGGCGATGTTGCCGCTCTGGGTAAGGAGGGCGATGGCGCCCTGCGGTACTTCCTTCAAGCCTACCAGGTTGAGTTTTTTATCTACGCTGATCATCCCCGATGTGTTCGGCCCGATGATCCGTATGCCCTTTGCCCTGGCGACATCGACTATCTCTGCTTCAAAACGTTTTCCTTCTGCTCCCAGCTCGCCGAAACCCCCGGCGATTACCACGGCTCCCGCTGCACCTTGATCTGCGCAATCGGCAAGTATATTTTTTAGCGTATGTGCAGGAGTGGTGATGAGGGCCAGATCGATTTTTTCCGGAATGTCCAGGACCGACTTATAACACTTCAGGCCGAGAATAGTCTTTTCCCTGGGATTAACTGGATAGATGCGCCCTTCGTATTGTTCATCCTGAAGAGTTTTAATGGCCTGGTAGCCGCGCTTTGTTTCATCTTTTGAGGCCCCGATAACCGCCACTGATTCGGCTTTGAATATTCTCTCCAAACCCATATTATATCCCCCTGTATACGGGATTTCTTCTCTGAGCGAAGGAGTTAACGCCTTCCAGCCAGTCTTCCGTGTCCATGCAGGCAAGTATGGCATCGGTCTCCAGTTGAAGTACCGTTTCAAGGTCAAGCAAAGCCGACCTTTGCAGGTGCTTTTTTGCCATGGCGATGGGAATGGGGCCCTTGCGGGCAATAGCGGCGGCAAATTCCATGACATTATCCATGAGTGTGGCTATTGGGTAAGAATATAGGGCAATTCCCAGATTAACTGCCGCTGCCCCATCCAATACCCGGCCCGTGTAGATGAGCTCCTTTGCCTTCATAAGGCCTACAGTGCGGGGAAGATGCAAGGTGACACCGCCGCCCACGAAGGTGGCCAACCCCGTTTCGGGAAAAGCGATACTGGCTTCGTCGGCCATGATCATAAAGTCGCAGGCAAAGGCCAGCTCGGCGCCAGCACCGCGGGCGGGACCGTTTACGGCCGCAATGACGGGCCTGGGATACTGATACAGAAGCCGCGTCGCTTCGTGGGCCTGCTCGATGTATTTTCTTTTCTGAGCATGGGTCCGTTCGCCTGTGGAATGCTTTTTCAAGTCCGCTCCTGCGCAGAAGGCCTGCTTTTCCTTGCCATCCTTAATTCTGACCGAACCGGTAAGGATGACGACACGCACGTCATCGTCTTCCCTGTATTTTTGAAGAAGATGTGCCATCTCCCCATACATTTCCTCATTTACGGCGTTCATTCTTTCCGGTCTGTTAAGCCTCAGGATAAGGATGCCATCGCTAATTTCGTACCTGATTGTCGAATAGTTCATATGGTCCTCCTTGAAATCAATTGTGGGTTTGCCCCAAACGTATACCCTGCAAGCAAACCCTTTCGTTTGATTGTATTGAATTTTTTCAATTCTGTCAAACAAACTCTGAGGGGTAACGAATACTGCCGGCGCACAGGCAGCGTCCTGAAATCAATACATTCATTGTTACTAAGCATTGGATCAATTCTTCAATAGCCAGAAAAATCCTGCATCATTATCTAAATATCTCAATTTTTTAGCATATTGCTCTTTAATTCATACAGGCCTGCCATATTTCCCGGCAGGCCTAATGCATAGCGTATATAGTTTTCTGTTAAAGCAAATCAACCAATGGAACGTTGCATAAATCTAAGGAAGTTCAGGCCAGTAAAACCTTTAACTTCAGCTTCACTATATCCCCTGTTAAGCAGAGCCTCCGTGATAAAGCTCCAATCCAGGTAGCTTTTCATACGGCCGATGGTTATGGACGGTCTCAAGCCATGTTCCGGTCTGAAACCAAGGCCCATGAAGGTCTTTACGTTGAGTTCTTGCAGGCTGAGGGGCATATCTTCGGCTCCGCCTACCCAGTCAGTGCCAATGCCGATCCGTTCCGGTCCTAAAATAGTACATGCATACTCCACATGATTGAGGAAAGCAGCAAAACTATCGCTGCCGTCATTGCTTAAAAAGATGGGCAGAGTCAAAATCCCCAGGTATCCGTCGTTATCTGCCAGTGCCTTTAATGCCTCATCTGCTTTACCCCGATCATGATTATTCACAGCACTGCAGAATGCATGGGTTACGGCTACCGGTTTTTGCGAAGCGGCGATGCCATCCATGGTGGTGGCATGACAACAGTGGGAAAGGTCAACAATAATGCCCAGTTCGTTCATCTTTTTAACTACTTCTATGCCATGATAGGAAAGGCCCGCTCCCTTCCGCTCTGTGCAACCGTCCCCAATTAAATTCCTGCGATTATAGGTTAATTGGACAATGCGAAAACCGAGATTGTAGAGAATCTCCACGCTTTCCAAATCCTTTTCCATAAAGGATCCATCCTGGATATTGAGAATAATGCCGATTTTGCCTTCCTCAAAGGCATTCTCCACATCACCCACTGTCTTGCAGTGAACCAGGTAACTGGAAACCTCAAATTGGCGCTGCCAGCGGGCCGCGTCCTGATAAACCGCTTCACGTATAGACATTGTAGTACCGAAGGCGCCGAGCCCCAACGTCACAGTTGCACAGTTTACACCTGATATTTTCCAGATATTGCTCAGTTCTTCGTCAAAAGCAGCGTCTTGCGCCACCTTTCTGAGGCGGTGGTCCTTTATTCTGCCCATGAGTGTCCCCAGGGGTACCCCCTGTTCAATCAGGCTCTCTACCAGCTCTTTTTCGTCTGCAGAGACAGCTATGATCGGCTCGCCATAAGGAGCATAATCAAAAACAAAACTGTTATAGTGGAGTTCCCTTACCCTTTCGTCTTCTGTTCCATAGATGCGCTGCGACATTTAGAACACTCCCTGTATATAATCTGAAAAAGATAAAACTCCCCATACTTACGCCTGTCTGCGTATTACTTTTCCCGGCCTGATGCCGGGGACAATCTTGCCTTTATCCACAAGGGGTACGCCGTTTACCAGCACGTACGCTATTCCTTCAGGGGGACTGAGAAAACCTGTGCCGAATTTTGCCGTATCGGTGATTCTATCTGCATCAAAAATTGTGATATCAGCATCGGCCCCCACAAAAAGGCCTCCCTTTTTCTTAAGGCCCAGCACCTCGGCCGGCAAAGTAGAGCATTTATAAATTGCTGTGACAAGATCCATGAGTTTACCCTGCCTCACAAATTCCCCCAGGAAGCGGGCACGGGTACCGGCAGTCCTGGGATGGCCAAATAATTTCCCTGTCTTGGTATCAACAACAGCACCCCCGTCACTGCCAATCATGACGAAGGGATTTAACATTGCTGATTGAATTTTATCCTGTTTAATTACATGGCCAATCACAAAAGGATCTGGAATTTTGCCATCCATAGTCAAGGCTCTGATCCGGTAGAATGATTCTTGTGTGTATCTTTCTCCCCTTTTCATGATCATTTTGCCATCAACCTGTATATCGCCGGAAGATTCAAGGTCGGCAGGTTCACAATTATTCCGCTCAAAAAACCCATCATCAAGGATAGCTGAACCAAGGTTGGTCATCCACGCACCATATGGGTAAACATCGGCAAATACCCTAATCCCTTCAGACTGGGCTTTGCTCATGGCCGCCAGACAGGCATCCATGTATTCGCCATAGCCTGCCATACTTCCAATGTGGCTGTATTGCATTGTAATGCCCGAGTCCCTGGCAATGCTGATCATTTCGTTCATGGAATCAAGGGCTTCAGGTCCGTCCCAGCCACAACGGGCATGGGAAGCTGCCAAGCCGCCCCGTGCCGCGGCAACCCGGGCCATTGCCAGCATCTCTGCATAGGATGTTCCCGGCGCATACATGATGCCGTATGAGATACCCAGCGCCCCCCCGTCCAAATCCTGCTGTGCCAGCTCGGCCATGCTTTTAACCTGTTCAGCTGTGGCGGGAAGTTGCCGGTCACCGGCACCCGCCAGCCCCCTGTATGTGTTATGCCCACCATATGAAGCATAGTTAATCAGGCAGCCTTCCTGTTCCAATAAATTAAAATAACCTGCCAGAGGATAAAAACTGATGCCACAATTTCCACCAATCATGGTGGTAACGCCGTCCAGGAGAAAAGCATTCATTGTATAATGGGGAGGTGAGGGAGCAATTCTGAGATCGCCGGGAGAAGTTTCGTGATTACGGGGTAACATTTCCAAATCTTCATGGGTATGGATATCAATAAATCCCGGTGCTACTACCAAACCGTCAGCGTCGATAGCTTCTTTTCCTTCAAGTATGGTGCCGGGCAGGGCCAGAGCACAAATGCTGCCGTTTTTGATGCCAATATCAGCTATCGTATCGGTACTTGTGCTTGGGTCAATCACTCTGCCGTTCCTGATAACAAGATCAAAGGTTTCTGTCGGGGTATTTACCATATTTATCCTCTTTCTCTATGAAAATGAACGGAAATGGAGATACATGCATAGAACAGCTCCATTTCCCGCCCATTCTCTTAGTAAAAAACAGGTCAAACTTTATTTTTGCTCAGACGGGGCACTCCCCCAGAACAAGTTGATCGTTTCCGCGCTTGGTTTTGCAGTGAGCAGGCTCACGACAATCATTAACACTATGGAAATAATGAGCGAAGAAGTAATGGTGTGCATGCCTAAAGGTCTATTTGCAAAGATCTCTAAAAGTATATAGGACACCATTCCCCCGAATAAGGAGCATGCTGCTCCCCAGCCGTTTGCCCGGCGCCAATACAGGCCAAACAGAAGTGGTACGAAAAAAGCTGCAATGAGGCCGCCAACGGCGTAGATAACAACCATCTGCACTAAAGCGGGAGGAGAAAGGGCAAAAACGAAAACCACAATAGCAATTAAAAAAGTGAACAAATACGACATCTTTTTAATTGATTCATCTGACGCTTTCGGTTTAATGTAATTCCTAATGATATCAATTACAATAGATGAACAAACGATCAGCAACATGGCATCTATGGTTGACATCACGGCAACGAGGGGGACTGTCATAAATACACCTGCAAACCACGGCGGCAGGAATTCAAGCACCATTGACGGCACTGCCATATCAGGCACAGCAAGTGCAGGAAAATGGACCCTAGCAAAAAGGCCCATTAGCCCCATCGGCACGGTAAACAGGGTCATTACCACAATACCCATGAGGATTGCCTGATGCATGCTTTTGGAGTCTTTATAAGCCATTGACCGTAAAACCATTGTGGGCATACCGATTACACCGATCCCAAATAACATAAAAAAAGAAATGAAATACAGGGGAGTCATATTCATCGGCCCGGGAAGGGTAAACAAGTGGGGGGTTGTTTCAATCACAGTTGCACTTAAAACACCGAGGCCTCCACTTTTCGCAACCACAATGACTACCAAAACCACTGCCCCAACCATCATGATTAAACCTTGAAGTAGATCCGTAATTGCAACGGCCCTGAAGCCTCCAAGAACGGTATAAGTAACGACAACCACGAAAAATATAACCAGCCCCCAGGTATAAGGTAACCCTGTAATTGCCTCGATAATTCTTGTTCCGCCAACAATCTGTGCCATCATGTAGACAACAATAAATATGATCATTGCTAAGGCCGAGCCAATTACCACAGCATCATTTTGGTACCTGGCTTTAAATAAATCTGTAAGTGTAACAGCGTCGATCCTTCTTGATACAATCGCTATTTTCTTCCCCAGAGCGCCAAGAGAGTACATGATCACCGGAAGCTGGGCCAGTCCAGCAATTAAAAACCCGGCACCGACAGAATAAATCAAACCTGGTGCTCCGATAAACGTCCCCACGCTGGCAAGACTGGCTGTCATCGTGAAGACCAGAAGGAAGGGGCCAAGTGAACGTCCGCCAAGAAAGTAGCCTTCTGCAAAAGTTTTTGATTTTGGCGCAGTGACTCTGGAATAATAGCCAACGCCCATCAATATTGCAAGGTAGATGAAAATTGGTGCAAGCATCTGCCAATCCATTATTGTTCTCCTCCTTCGTACTCAACTAAGGAAACTTCTTTGAAGGCATACTTTACGACAAGGAAGGTAGCAATAATGAGGATAATCGGCACAAATATTGAAACCCAGAAAATGGGAGTGGGAAAACCTAAGGTCAAAGTTACACCAACAGGTTCCTTTGGAAAAAGCGAGAACGCTAATAACCCAGTAGCAGCTAACGAAAATAACCAAAATAATATTGCTATTTTTATTTCACGGACTGAAACTAAGAAACGGGGATCTTCTTTTATTACGATTTCATATTCCTGTTTTGCTGTAGGAACTTCACTCATTTTTCAATCCTCCTTTAAAAGTGATAACCGGATAATAGTAGCCAAAAGTTTTTTTGGAAATTATACTGTATACAACACCTCCCTCTAATAATAATGCTAAGCATCATGGATTCGCTTCATAGATTTGTAAATTCCTGTAATTAGGCTTATGCAGCGAAATCCAGACGTAAGCCTGTA
>SKTJ01000192.1 GCA_007122565.1 Syntrophomonadaceae bacterium
ATACGAGAGAGGAATCTTTTATTGCGTCAGGCAAGCGTCATCCTTATTCAATAAAGTATCTTACCGCCGCAGACCGGCAGGGGAAACTGCTGGGTGTAAAGGCCGAGATTGTTGCGGATACGGGGGCGTACGCTTCCTATGGGCCGGGGGTAGTTACCCGGGCTGCCGTGCATGCCACGGGACCCTATCACGTGCCCCATGTCCATGTTGATACTTACGCAGTCTATACCAACAATCCTTATTGTGGGGCCATGCGCGGTTTCGGTGTCCCCCAGATTGGCTTTGCCCACGAAGCACAGATGGATATCCTTGGAGAAAAGCTGGGTCTGGGTGCATGGGAAATCCGGCGCATAAACTTTCTTTATCCCGGTATGACAACGGCTACCTCACAACTACTTGAGCATAGTGTGGGTATTGGAGAAACACTGACTCGTGTAAAAGAAAAGGTAAATAACAAATAATGTCGAATGATAATTAGTAGGGCGTATCATACCTATCACACTGCACGAAACAGCTGTATTATTGATTATAGGTTTTACCTTTCGACTGTATTTTAGGGGGGTGCCGGGATGAAAAAAAGGGGCTGGGGCATAGGGTGCATGTGGTATGGGATTGGTAATACGGCACTTGCCAACCCCTCCGGTGCCTTTATCGATTTGCTGAATGACGGAACGGTTATTCTCTTAACCGGTTGTGCTGATATTGGTCAGGGCTCCAGCACGGTATTGGCACAGATCGCCGCCGAGGTCCTGGGGGTGGAACTGGAGAAGGTTCGGGTTATCGCCGGAGACACGGGGGTAACACCGGAAGGGGGTGCTACCTCAGCGAGCAGGCAGACATATATATCCGGTAATGCTGTTAAAGCGGCAGCATTACAGGCCCAAAAACCCCTTCTCGAAAAAGCTGCCACACTGCTCAAGGTGCCGGAGGGTGAGCTGGTATGCAGGGAGTACAAAATTTTTCCCCGTTACGATCCGGAGCGCAGTGTTTCGCTGCAGGATATGATCATACATTGCCGTCGTGAAGGCAAGATGACACTGGGGCACGGCTGGTTTAATCCTGTGACCACCGGCTTGGATGAAGAAACGGGTAAGGGAGTCCCCTATGCCACGTATGCTTTTGCCACCCAGTGGGCGGAAGTGGAAGTGGATACGCAAACAGGGGAAGTAACGGTGCTCAAGTTAGTGGCTGCACATGATGTGGGCCGGGCTATTAACCCCCAATCGGTTGAGGGTCAGATCGAAGGGGGATGTGCCATGGGACAGGGTTATGCCTTGCTGGAAGAGCTTGTCCTGGATAAAGGGGCCATTCTCAATCCCGGTTTTTCCAATTATCTTATTCCCACCATGGAAGATGTGCCGGAGATAAATACGATTATTGTTGAAGAAGAAGAAGTAAGTGGTCCATTCGGGGCAAAAGGTGTGGGTGAACCCCCCCTTATCCCCACAGCACCGGCAATCCTTAATGCGGTCAGTAATGCCTTGGGTGTGCGCTTTACCCGCTTGCCCCTTACACCGGAGACAATTCTGGCTGCTTTGCAAAAAATAGATCCGCAACACGAAAAAGGAGGTGAAACTACTTAGCAAAGGGGTGCGGTATTGTTCAGGTTTTATAAAAAATGAGGAGGGTTTATTGTGGTGAAAAAAGACATGCTTAAGTTATTTGTGGTAATGGGCTTGGCTTTAATGTTAGCACTGGCATTCGGGGGTTGTGCGTCTGAGCCGGCAGCTCCGACCCCGGCCCCGGCACCGGACCCGGGTGAGACCCCGGCTGAAGAATTGGGGACAATTGATATTAAGTTCAGCACCTGGCATGTCCCTGCCAGTGCAGAGGTAGTTGATGTTTGGCAACCAATGCTTGAGGAACTGGAAGCAAGAAGTAATGGCCGGATTACCTATACACCTTACTATGGTTCGGCACTGGGCGCGGGACCGGAGCATTACGATATCGTGGAGGACGGGCTCTCTGATATGGGTTACTTTACCGCCTCCTGGACCCCGGGCCGTTTCCCCCTGAGCGATGTTCTTTCCATGCCGGTCTTTGTGGGCGGCAAGGATGTGGCTGTGGATATCGGTAATGCAATGCATGAACGTATCCTCTATCAGGAATTCGAAAATGTAAAAATGCTTAACATGAATGGTTGCATCCAGTCCTATTTCTGGACCACAACACCGGTGCGTACCCTGGAAGATGTAAAAGGCCTGCGCATGAGGTCTCCCGGTGGTTTACAGACCTACATGATCGAAGCACTGGGCGCCGAGCCTGTCTTTATGCCCCTTGGTGATGTTTATCTGTCCATGGAAACAGGCGTCATCGATGGCATTGTCACCTGTCCGCAGCTTTACTATGCTTTTAAACTTTACGAAGTGGCGGATCATGCGGTAGTCGCATCATTCGGCTGTGTTGCTGAAGGTGTGGCCATGAATCTGGATACCTGGGAAAGAACACCGGCTGACCTCAAAGTTATTATAGAAGAAGTAACTGCCAACCCCTTTGCTCTAACCGGCGGATTGAATGTGGATGCTATTGATGATATCATGAATAGTCTGGCTGCTGCAGGTGTGGATTTTTATGAATTACCTGAGGCCGAAGCTGAGCGGTGGAACATCCTTTTCGCGGATGAGGTAGTGATAAAATGGGTCGAGCAGATGGAAGCTAATGGCCTGCCGGGTAAAGAAACGCTAATCATGTACAAAGAGGAACTGGACAAGCGTGGCGTGGAATTTCCGGCCTTTCCCAGCGATTGGTAATAATGTAACAGTGAACTCGCTTTGCAAAGCTGAAACATCGGGGAATCAGGTGGAGTAGCTCCACCTGATTTTAATCCCCCTACACTAAGCATAGCGTAGGGGGATTATACCCAAAAGCAGGATAAAATTAACCGTTGAAAGGAAAAAACGCTAATGGAATTGCTTGCAAAAACAAAAAAAATGATGCAGCGTTTAACCTTTTATGTTTGCTACGGGAGCATGTTCATGCTTATACCCATGATGTTTTTAACCTCAACGGATGTAATAGGGCGTCGCTTCTTTGGCAGGCCTATCTCAGGGGCTGTGGAGCTTTCTGAATATATGCTGGTAGTTGTAATTCTTTTAGGGCTGGCATATACGCAGCAAGTTAAAGGACATCCAAGGGTAACTCTGGTGACTTCCCGATTACCGGTATTACTGCAAGCGGTTTTGGAAGTTATCATGGCCATACTGGGCTTATTAATCATTTCCATCGTTATCTGGCAGGGCTGGGTATTGGCTACAGGCCGCATGTCCACCATCGTTTCTGATGTGCTGCGCATCCCCCAACTTCCATTCAGGCTATTAGTCTCAGTCGGGGCCGCTCTTTTTTTGCTGGAATTATTGGTTGATCTGGCAATTGCAGTGGCAAAGCTTTTCAACATTTCATCTGGCAGTAAAAATGAAAAGACAGCTACACAAGTTAAGTAGGGAGGAGGAAAAACGTTGGATCCAATTCTAGTTGGTATCATCGGCACCGTCGTAGCATTTCTTCTTTTGTTCCTGGGTATGCCCATAGCTCTCGCTTTAATGCTGGTTGGCTTCCTGGGGATCTGGCAGCTTTCTTCCCTCGCTGCGGCTTTGCCTGTAGCTCCCAGGACAATCTATGCGGTAGCCAGCCAATATACGTATATGGTGATTCCTCTGTTTTTGCTGATGGGCGCTTTTGCCAGCAGCAGTGGCCTGATTGAGAACCTATACAAAACTTTTGACAAGTGGCTTCGAAAATTTCCCGGAGGGCTGGCTGCGGCAACCATCGCCGCATGTGCCGGATTTTCCGCAGTCTCCGGTTCTGCCGTGGCGACTGCTGCGGCCATGGGTTCTATTGCTTATCCGGAAATGAAAAAATTCAATTATTCTCCCAGACTGGCCACTGGTGCCATTGCCGCCGGGGGGACCCTGGGTTTCCTGATCCCGCCCAGTATCGGGTTTGTGGTTTACGGCATGCTGGTGGAGCAATCCATTGGCAGGTTGCTCATTGCGGGCATCTTGCCGGGACTTGCTTTGGCCGTCACTTTTATTGGTATTATCGTGGTTCAGGTCCAGTTAAATCCCAGCCTGGCCCCCACCAGCCCTGAAACGGTAACTTGGAAAGAGAAGATATCGGCCCTGAACGGGGTATGGGAAATATTATTAGTGTTCCTGGTTGTAATCGGTGGAATATATTTAGGTTGGTTTAGTCCCACGGAGGCCGGAGCAACAGGCGCAACGCTCCTGTTTTTCGTAGCATTGGCCAAACGGAAACTAACTATAAACGGTATGATTAAAGGCATGCAAGAGGCGATTCGGGTATCTGTAATGGTTTTATTTCTGGTAGCTGGCGCTACCGTTTTCAGCTATTTCCTGGCCCTTTCCACCATACCGGCCCAGTTGGCAAACTGGGTGGTGGGACTGGATGTGTCCCGTTATGTTGTCCTCGCCATCATTCTCCTTGTATTTTTCTTCTTGGGCTGCTTTATTGATGCCGTATCCATGATGGTGCTTACACTGCCGGTAATTTTCCCCTTGGTCATGGGGCTGGGTTTTAACCCCATATTTTTCGGAGTGGTTTGTGTGTTGATGATGCAAGTGGGACTGATTACCCCGCCCATGGGTTTGAATCTATATACTATTGCCGGTTCGACAAAAGATGTAAAGCTGGAAGATATATTTGCCGGAGCTTTGCCTTTTGTCATACCCATATTTATTATTGTAATCCTGATCACGATTTTCCCGCAAATTGCCCTGTTTCTACCTGACACTATGCTGGGTAAGTAGATAAAGTAGGGGGAAGCTTGATGTTTCGAAAATACTACAGGCCGGAAAATCCGGCAGAAGCACTGGCCATATTAACTGAATATGGGGGCCGGGCCAGGGTGCTGGCCGGGGGTACGGACCTGGTTGTGCAATTAAATAAAGGTGATATTTCTTTTGATGCTGTTGTGGATATTACAGCGATCACAGAATTACGCTATATTATGGAGGAAGATGACAGGGTTAAGATTGGCGCTCTTGCCACCCATACTGATCTTGCCCAGTCCCCCCTCTTAAAGGAAAAGGCCTCCTTTTTGGCTGATGCTGCCGGGGAGGTGGGATCATTGCAGATCCGCAATGTGGGCACTGTGGGAGGTAACATTGTGAATGCCCAGCCGGCGGCGGACACGGCCGTCCCCCTTATGGCTCTTAATGCCGTGGCCACAGTGTTTTCTGCAGATGGAACAAAACAACTACCTTTCGAAAAGTTGTATCACCCGGGAGGGGGGACAACCCTCGATCCCACCTGTGAACTTTTAACGGAGATTTCCTTCGAGCCACCTTTTAATGCCGGGGGAAGTGGTGCCTTTGGCCGGGTGGCAAAACGTAAAGCCCTTTCCTTACCTGTTTTTAATACAGCTGTAGTGATTTTTCCTGCAGCAGATCATAGCAGTATCAAGGAAGCCCGCATCGTGATGGGGCCGGTGGCCCGCCTGCCTTTTCGGGCGAAGCAAGCTGAGCAGGTTTTATTAAGCAATCTTCCCGGAGATGCCTGCTTTCGTGAGGCGGCAGAAATGGCATCAGTTGAAGCCAAACCGCGGGACAGTGTTTTCCGGGGCAGCGCTGCCTATCGCAAGCAGCTGGTCCG
>SKTJ01000269.1 GCA_007122565.1 Syntrophomonadaceae bacterium
ATTTTTTCTATGTATGATAAAAATCTTTTATAGTCGGATTTTGATAAAAATATTTCCCTTTTATCAATACCCCGCAACATGATATGGTATAATCCCGTTTCACTTTTTTCCCGTGGTCCCCTGGGCATTTTTACATCACCATATCCATAATACCTTATTTATACCAATGTGGCAATCAAAACGTCCCGGTGCCACATCCTGCTTTTTCCCCCTGCCAAGTGCCGCGGCGGCGCAGTTCCTCTTCCACCATATTGGCGAATTGGGCACGTTGGACGTGCCAATCGGGGGCAAGTAGCAGGTCGTGGCGCGGTGTCTCTGCCATCAGGCGGTGCACTACGATTGGGGCAGGCAGTACTTCAAGTTGGTTGCAGATAATATCCAGGTACGCAGTTTGGGACAGGGGGTTGACGGCTCCTTGCCGGTAAAGCTGCTCCAGTGACGTTCCTGCTATGATCTGGAGCTGGTGGAACTTGACGCCATGTATTGGCAGCGTGGCGAGCCGTACAGCGGTTTCCAGCATGGCGGGGGTGTCTTCCCCCGGTAGACCGTTGATGAGGTGTACGCAGATATACAGGCCCCGCCCCCGGCATGCATTAACCGCCTCCTGGAAACGGGCAAAAGTATGCCCCCGGTTGATTAACTTCAGGGTACGGTCATGAGCAGATTGGAGGCCCAACTCCAACCAGATGTGATAACGCTGCGCCAGGTCAGTGAGCAAATCGAGCACTCCCGGTTCCAGGCAGTCGGGACGTGTGGCCACGCTTAGGCCGATGATACCTGGCGTCTGCAAGGCCTCCCTATAGAGTCGTTCCAGCAGGGGAAGGGGTCCGTAGGTATTACTGTACGCCTGAAAGTAAGCCAGGTAGCTGTTGCGGGGGAAAAATCCGGGGGATGGCTCCGTTTCCCCGGGAGGCAGTTCACCCCGGTTTTCGCTACGCCACTGGAAATTCCGGATATGTTTTAGCACGTCTCCCGGGCCGCTTGCTTTATCCTGTTTTGCGGCTGCGGGGCTGAATGCAGGGTTATGGCAAAATATACACCCTTCCCGGGAAACCGTGCCATCCCGGTTGGGGCAGGTCAGCCCTACATCCAGGGGGATCTTGGTGACCCGCTCCCCGAATTTTTCCTTAAAGAAGCGGCTCAGGCGATTGTACCATCCCGGAACAGTCACCGGCCTGCCTCCCCCGGTGCTGTTTTTTCTTTTTTTCGATGACGCCATGTTCTCTCCAGGTGAAGAGCCAGCAAGGACAAATCGGCCGGTGTTACCCCGTCTATACGGGAAGCATGCCCCAGTGTATGTGGTCTGATTTCGCTGAGCTTTTGCCTGGCCTCGCTGGAAAGGCTGGTAATTATGTCGAAGTCAAAATTCACAGGAATAATTTTGTTCTCCATTTTGCGCAGTTGTTGCACGCCTGTTTCCTGTTTACTGATATAACCCGCGTATTTTATCATCGTCTCCACTTCACTGATGATCTCCACTTCATGCACAGGCAGTTCTTCTCCCTGCAGCAGTAATGCTCCCAGGTCGTTATAGTGCAACTCCGGCCTTTTAAGCAGCTCGGCCAGGGTTTGTGGTTTAACCAGTGCTGTTGAATTGAGACCGGCAAGACGCTCGTTTATCTCCGCTGAAGGAGAGATACGGATCTGTTCCAGCCTTTCCATCGCTGCATAAACGCGCTGGTTTTTTTCTTTAAAGAGGGCATAACGCCCTTCGTCCACCAGCCCCATTTGGTAGCCTTTTTCCGTGAGGCGCTGGTCTGCGTTGTCATGACGTAACAGTAAACGATATTCACAGCGTGAAGTAAACATACGGTACGGTTCACTTACACCTTTGGTCACCAGGTCATCGAGGAGGACCCCGAGATAAGCTTCTGTACGGGAGAGAATCAACGGTTCCTCTCCCCGGCAGTAGCGGGCCGCATTAATTCCCGCAATCAGCCCCTGGGCCGCCGCCTCCTCATAACCGGTGGTCCCGTTGATCTGGCCGGCAAAGAAAAGGCGTGCCACCAATTTGGTTTCGAGGCTCGCTTTGAGCTGGGTGGGAGGGAAATAATCATATTCAATAGCATAAGCGGGACGGGTGATTTCTGCCCGTTCCAACCCGGGGATGGTATGCAAAAAGGCACGCTGCAGCTCTTCCGGCAAACCGGTGGAGATACCCTGCAGGTACAGTTCCTCACTCTCTCCGCTCTCCGGTTCAATAAATATGGGATGGCGCTCCCTACCCTTAAAGCGCACTACCTTATCCTCGATGGAGGGACAGTAGCGCGGACCCTGCCCCTGGATCAGCCCGGAGTAGATAGGGGCATAATTGATGTTGTCCAGGATAAGGCGGTGCGTATGTTCATTTGTATAAGTAAGGTAACAGGCCAGCTGCGGGAATTCCCGCCCGCCGTTCAGAAAGGAAAATCCTCCTGTCCCTTTTTCCCCGGGAACCGCCTGCAACCCGTCAAATGAGATGCTGCGCCGGTGCACGCGGGGCGGCGTTCCTGTTTTGAAACGCTCCACCTTGAAGCCAAGGGCCAACATGCTGTCTGCCAGTTCAGTTGCGGGAAGATGGTTAGCCGGTCCTCCGGGATAATGATCGTGTCCCAAAAATATCTCCGCACGCAGGTAGACCCCTGCGGCAAGAATCACCGTCCACCCCCGGTAGATACTCCCCTGCAAGGTTTTAATCCCCTGCACTTCCCCGTTTTCCACGATCAGTGCTGCCGCCGCCCCTTCACGCAAATAGAGGTTGGGCTCGTCCTGCAGCAACCCTTTCATACCCCGCTGGTAGGCGTTTTTATCAATCTGGGCTCGCAGAGCCTGGACAGCCGGGCCCTTACTTGTATTCAGCCGGCGCATTTGCAGCACATGATCGTCTCCCACTATACCCATAATACCCCCTAGGGCGTCTATCTCCCGCACGAGGTGGCCCTTGCCGGGGCCGCCCAGGGATGGATTACAGGCCATGAGGGCGGGATGATCAAGATTGGGATTGAGCAGCAGGGTGCGGCAGCCCAGGCGGGCCGCGGCAACGGCCGCCTCGCAACCGGCATGGCCGGCGCCTATGACAATCACGTCATAGCTTTCAGCGTTTTCCCCATTTTTAGCTGCTGTGTCTAATATGCTCATTTCCCCGTGATTTACTACCGGCTTTTCCATTTTAATTACTCACCTGACCCTGAATGTTATAATATGGTATTGATGTTTCGTCACATATTATAACATATCTTTGAGCAAAGAAGAAAAATGCTAACCTTTGCAGCAATTCATGGTAAAGCCAAATAGCTGCGAGAATTTTGTTCTCGCAGCTATTTGATGTAGTTATTGTTTTGCCCTTCTAATCATTAAACTGCTGTTTTGAGGATTTAAAGAGAGCATGCGGCAAACAAAACGTCCCGGTGCCGCAAAACGTCCCGGTGCCGCACTAGAACGTGCCCAAGTAGCGTTCCACTTCCCAGGCGTGGACGGCGGTGCGGTACGCATCCCATTCAACCATTTTTGCTGTTTTAAACCGATCCCAGACATGCTCGCCCAGGGCCTCCAGGACCACCGGATCTTTTTCCAATTCCATTAAGGCCTCTTCCAGGCTGGCCGGCAGTTGGAAAATATTGCGGTTGATCCGTTCCTCCGGCGTCATAGCGTAAATGTTACGATCCTCCGGAGCAGGCGGAGTAAGGCCCCGTTTGATCCCGTCCAAACCAGCCTTTAGCATTACAGCCAGGGCCAGGTATGGATTGCAGGATGGGTCCGGACTGCGCAGTTCCACACGGGTGCCCAAGCCGCGGCGGGAAGGTATGCGGATCAGGGGGCTGCGGTTACGTTGTGACCATGCAATATAGACGGGAGCCTCGTAGCCGGGGACGAGTCTCTTATAAGAGTTCACCGTGGGGTTTGTAATGGCCGTAAAGCCGGGGGCATGCTCCAGCAGCCCGGCAAGAAAGCTAAGCGCTTCCTTACTTAGTTCATACTCACCCTCAGGATCGTAGAAAATGTTATCCTCGCCTTTGAAGAGGGACATATTTGTGTGCATTCCCGAACCGTTAATGCCAAAAATCGGCTTAGGCATAAAGGTGGCACACAGACCGTGCCGCTGCGCTACCGTGCGTACCACAAAGCGGAAGGTCATTAGACTATCTGCCGTGTTGAGAGCGTCGCTGTATTTAAAGTCAATCTCATGCTGGGCCGGCGCCACTTCATGGTGAGAAGCCTCAATATCAAAACCCATCTCCGTTAAGGTCATCACCATGTCACGGCGTGCGCTTTCTCCCAGGTCCACCGGTGTCATATCAAAATACCCGGCCTTATCGTGGGTGGACAGGGTGGGGCGTCCATCTGCATCCGTATGGAAAAGGAAGAATTCCGCCTCCGGTCCGGCGTTCATAAAATAACCCATCTCCTCCGCCTCAGCAATAGCTTTCCGTAAAAGTCCACGGGGGCAGCCGGCAAACGGTGTGCCGTCAGGATTATAAACGTCACAGATGAGACGGGCTACCGCACCATCCTTCGGCTTCCAGGGTAAAAGCTTAAAGGTGTCCGGATCCGGTCGCAAGTTCATATCCGACTCTTCAATACGCACAAATCCTTCAATGGAAGAGCCATCAAACTGTATTTCCCCATCCAGGGCTTTCTCCAGCTGTGATACGGGTATGGCTACGTTTTTTAAAATTCCCAGGATATCCGTAAACTGCATGCGCACAAATTTAACCTGCTGCTCCTCCGCCAGATGCATTATCTCTTCTTTGGTATAACCCATCATTTTCAACTCCCTTTCGTTTTTATAAAAAAACACCCATCGCTCTTTTATGATAAAAAGCGTATGGGCGCCCTTGCCCAAATTTATATTCAACTTTTAACTTTATACTTTATTGCCCCGCATCACTGCCTGGGCCAGCTTTTCCAAAGGGGTGCGCATTTCCATACTTTTCTTTTGTAACAAACGGTATGCCTGTTGCTCATCCAGATTAAACTTTTTCATGATCAGGCCCTTCGCCTGCTCGATGATGACCCGCCCCTGCAAACGGTCTTTTATAGTCTGCAGTTCGCTTTGTATATTTTTACGGCGTTGAAATTCCCGGTAAAGAACGTCCACCACTGACGTGAGCACCTGATCGTTTACCGGCAGGGAAAGTAACATGATCGGGCTATCCCGCAGCGCCAGGGCAGCTTTTGGCTCTTTTGTCTGCTTCTCCAACAGCAAAACCGCAGCCACGGCTTCCTGGTCGATAATGGCCGCTGTCTCCATAACATTGCCCGGCAGGGAAAGCTCCATAAGTACCACCTGGGGCTGCACGCTGCGCACAATTCTTAAAAAATGGGGGCAATCCCGGCCCTCACCAACACATTGCATGCCGACCAGGGAAAGAGCTGCGATAACGGCTCTCCGTTCCGCCGTCCCGGGAATCCCCAGACAGTAATCCAAACCGTCCATTATATTAACCTCCCCGGACCATATATATCTTAACCCACGTCACCGGAATGTGTCAAAACATTTCTCTAATCCGGTGATCTTAAGCTTAAAAATACCCCCGTGCCAGGGGCATACGCCGCCCGCTGCCGAAAGCCCTTGTGGTTACGCGTAATCCCGGCGCTGCCTGGAATCGCTTATACTCTGCCCGGTC
>SKTJ01000253.1 GCA_007122565.1 Syntrophomonadaceae bacterium
CAATGATACTTAGAGACAGGGAACCCCAGTATAAAGGACGCCAGTTCTGGAAAACCTCTCATTTAGGAGGTTTTTTAAATTGGACAAATAATTTCTTTAAGCAGGACTTTATATGTAAGTAAAGAATATTATTCCATAGGTTTTTTGCAGCCCTAATAGATGAGGTGTTTGTTAAATGAATGAAGTCAGAGTAAGATTTGCTCCCAGCCCTACGGGAGAGTTACACATTGGTGGAGTCCGCACAGCGCTGTTTAACTGGCTCTTTGCCCGTAATACAGGTGGCAAGTTCATCCTGCGCATAGACGACACGGACAGGCAGCGATCATCCGAGAAATACCTGGAATCCATTCTCAGTTCATTCCAGTGGCTGGGTCTTGACTGGGATGAGGGCCCCATAACCGGTGGTGATTATGGCCCTTACAGGCAATCGGAGAGACTTTCTATCTATAAAGAGGAGGTAGAAAGGCTGCTGGCACAGGGAAAGGCTTATCCCTGCTTCTGTACAGCAGAGGAATTGGAAGCAGACCGGGAAAAATGCCGCAGCTTGGGACAACCCCCTCGCTATAGCGGCCGCTGCCGCAACTTGTCTGCTGCAGATGCAGATAATAAAATAGCCGCTGGTCAGGAGTTTGTGATTCGCACAATTACACCCCTTGCAGGGGAGACCGTTGTTGATGATTTGATCCGGGGAAAAGTAACCTTTGAAAACAAGGGGTTTGATGACCCCATTATTATTAAATCGGACGGGTTGCCCACATATAATTTTGCCTCTGTGGTAGATGACTGTAAAATGAAGATTACCCATGTTATCAGGGCGGAGGAGCACCTTTCAAACACGCCGCGCCAGCAATTGATTGCCGAACAGCTTGGCTACACTGTTCCACAATATGCTCATGTTTCTATGATTCTAGCTCCAGATCACAGCAAATTAAGTAAAAGGCATGGGGCTACATCGGTACAGGAGTACCGGGATATGGGCATGCTGCCGGAAGCCTTGCTAAACTACCTGGCACTATTGGGCTGGTCACCTGGCGAAGACAGGGAAATAATGAACATGGGTGAAATGATCTCACTATTTTCCCTGAAGCGTGTAAGTAAAAATCCGGCAATTTATGATCTGCCTAAATTAACATGGCTTAACGGACATTACCTGCGCACTGGGGAGCAAGAACGGATTGCCACATTGGCCATACCATTTTTACAAAAAGAAGGTATTGTATCATCATCAATAACACCTGCTGAAAAAGAGAGAATCGGGGCGATAGTGGAACTTGTAAGAGTAAAGGTGAAAACGCTGGCAGAAATTGCTGATGCGTCCCGATATTTTTTTACGGATGATTTTGACTATGACCCAAAAGGGGTGGCCAAGCACTTTAAAAGAGAAGGAGTCCATCTGTTATTGAGGCGGATTCAGGAAATGCTGGAAAGCGTTGATCCCTTTACAGCGGAAGAGATTGAAAGGAGTTTTGTTCAGTTAAGCGAAGAACTGCAGGTCTCATTAGGTAAAATTAACCCGGCTACCAGACTTGCCATGACTGGACGCCTGATGGGCCCGGAACTATTTCCCATGCTCGAACTATTAGGTAAAGAAAAGGGGATAGAAAGGCTTAGAAAGGCACAGGAAATCATTATTCAGGAAAATGATTGAGTGTCCCTTACTCAGCGGGACTGCCTGCTCCCGTTTTTTCAAAGGGTTGGATATTCTTTTTCTTCAGAAGGGTGTAGTAATAGGTTCTTGACAGCTTTTCCGCCAAAAACGGGGCAGAGAAGCTAATTGTATTATTTCTCCCGTAGTTGCCCATTTCACGGGACCTGTCTCCATTTTCCAGTAGAAATCCCAATTTATCTATAAACGCCTCTTTGTTTTGGACTAAATACCCATCTTTACCGTTTGTAAGGATTCCGTCCATGCAGGGGGCATCAAGGGCTACTGTGGGCATTCCGGAAGCCTTTGCTTCGATTAATACAATCCCTTGTGTCTCAGTGCGAGATGCAAAAACAAAAATATCACCGCCGGCATAGCATTTCAAAAGTTCATCATGGGTGACTTGACCAGTGAATATTACATGGTTTTCAATGTTTTTTTGACGACACAGGAGTTTTAATTCATTTTCTGCCGGGCCACTGCCTACGATGACAAGCTTAAACGGTACCAAACAGTTGAGTAATAACTCTTCCACAATGTCGAGAATGAAACCTATGTTCTTTTCCCGGGCCAGCCTGCCTACATGAAGGATAATCCTCTCTCTGGAGTCAATATTGTATCGTTTTTTTAGCCAAATTTGATCGTTACCATGATATTCTTCCAAATTAAGCCCCGTGGGGATAACATGAACAGGTTTATTAACCCCTGTTTCCCCGATTAATTTCTTAACAAATAACGATGGGGCGATAATCAAATCGCAGCGATTACAAAAATTCTTGTTCCATCTTTTAATCAGTTGATTGGATATACTACGTCCCATGGGAACGTAATGGGTGTAGTTCTGGTACAGCGTATGGTAAGTGAAAAGGAGGGGGAGGTTGAAACGGCGCGCCATAGCTGCTCCCAAAGTGCCCATCAGAAAAGGTGTATGAACATGAATAATATCAAGTTGAATACTGTTAACAACAGAAGAATGGCGGAAGGACAGGGGGATGGGAAAGAAAAAATCAGGCTGGGTAGGTGCAGGCAGTGAAAGATATCGAAATACGTTTTTCTCCGGTTTTGCTCCCGGATAATCCGGTGCAAAAACAAAAATACGATGACCCAGCCTTTCCAAATCCCGGCGGAACGTTTCTATTGAACGGACAACGCCGCTAACATAAGGCCTATAACTGTCTGTAAAAATACCGATATTTAATTGAGGCAGGGATTCAAGTTCGATTTTTAGCATAAGCCTAGTTTATCCACTAATCTACTGGTTCAAACATATCTTTGTCGGCGCCACAATCAGGACAAACCCAATCATCCGGTAAATCCTCAAATGGAGTTCCCGGAGCAACATCTTTACCGTCACCATCTACCGGATCATAAATATACCCGCAAACCGTACATTCCCATTTTTTCATAATCATCACCTTCTATCCGTTTTATTTTAAGCTATTTCAACTTGCATTATTCTGTTTTTCTTTCCGATTTCCTTCCGTAATTATAAATTTAAAGGTATACCGCATTGAAAGGAGAAGTATTATTATGGAAGTAGATATCTGCATTAACGGTGTTATAATTCTGCGGGCTGCCCTCAATAAAACGGAAACAGCACAGGTAATTTTCAGTGCACTACCGCTTCATGCTCAAGGAAATATCTGGGGAGAGGAAATCTATTTCGCCAGCGGGATAAAGGCCCCCCTGATTGATCCAAAAGAGGTTTTGGATGTGGGCGATTTGGCATACTGGCCCCCTATGCAGGCAATCTGTATTTTTTATGGTCCCACACCGGCCAGTCTTGGTGATGAAATCCGGGCAGCCGGACCGGTAAGTGTTTTTGGTAAAATCCAGGAAGGAGATCTGGAGGTACTAAAAAAATTAAAAGAGCCGGTGGACATTGCAATTAAAAAGAAATAATATATAATACGTGGGTCAGGATAGTATTCGCGGGTAAATATTAAAAAAGGGGTAACACGTTATGCGGATAATTATCATAGGCGGAGGAGGGGTCGGCTTCGCCTTGGCTAGGTTACTGTCAGGTGAGAACCAGGATGTGGTTGTAATCGAAAAAAACCCTGAACTTGCACGCAATATTAATGAAGAACTTGATGTAATGGTTAACTGCGGTAACGGCGCCAGCGTGATTGCTTTGGAAAAAGCCGGGATTAAAAAAGCTGAAATGCTCATTGCTGTTACTGAAGTTGATGAAGTTAATATGGTTGCTTGCATGCTGGCCAAAAAATTTAACGTACACATTACTGTGGCGAGGGTTCGCAACCCCGAATACTATGAAGGTTCAAGTATTTTAACAAACGAGCAACTGGGCGTTGATATTTTTATTAACCCGGAACGGGTAGCCGCATATGAAATTGCAAAAATAATCCGTACCCCTAATGTGGGAGAGATAGAATATTTTGCCAAGGGTCAGATTAAAATGGTCAGTTTTATTGTTGATGAGGGCACCAAAATGATAGATCAGCCACTGCACAAACTACCTTTACCTAAGGAAAGCATTCTTGCTGCCATTGAAAGAAAAAACGGGGACATTATTGTTCCAGGAGGAAATGATTTAATTCTGTCCGGGGATAAAGTTTTTATACTTGGTAAAAAGTGGGTCTTAAATGATATAAGCTGGTTGTTCCAAAAAAAAGAGACCAGCGTCATTCAAATTGTTATTCTCGGTGGAGGAAGAATCGGCTACCAGGTTGCTGCCATGTTGGAGTCCAACAAAAAGAACAGTTGTAATGTAAAGCTTATCGAAAAGGATGTTGAATGTTGTGAGGAGATTGCCTCACAGTTAAATAAAACCCTGGTACTACGGGGGGATGCTACTAACCTTGCTTTTCTGGAGCAGGAAGAAATCCAGGATGCAGATATTCTTGTTGCGGTAACAGGAGATGATCGTACTAATATCCTTGCTTCAGTACTCGCTATGCAGTTCGGAGTGCAAAAAACAATCTGCGAGGCAATCAACCAGGAGTACATTCCCCTGTTCCATACGATTGGCATAGATCATACGATTAGTCCTCGCTTGCTTACAGCAGCACAGATATTAAAACTTACCCGAAAGGGTGAGGTTCTCTCTATGTCCCTGATTGAGGACGGTAAGATGGAGATCGTGGAATTAACCGTATCATCAGCGGCAAAGGTTCTTCATAAAAAAATACGACATGCGGGAATTCCAAAAGGTATATTGATCGGGGCCATATTAAGAAAAGGTAATATCATCATGCCCCGCGGTGATGACACTATTTTAGCTGGCGACAACCTGATTGTTTTTACCAGTCCCCAGATGAACAACCATCTTGATCGTCTTTTCGCCGATGGGAACAACAGCCTGCCGGCAAAAAAAAGCAGCTCGCTCTTCATGCGTTAATTGAAGAGTTAAACGGGGGGTTGGCATGAAAATCGGCTGGGATGGACTTACCTGGTTAGTCAGGGATCTCTGTCATAAAAATAGTGATCTTTCCGCAAAAGTAAGTGAGCATAAGCCCATACCGGACAGATTGGTTGCTCAAGTCAGGGAATCCCTGGATAAAAATACTGTCCTTTTGCGTTGGGACAGCCGTGAAATACGTTGTTACGTTGATACACCGGTGCAAAAAGGAGAGCACCTGCTCCTGCAATTTAAAGAATGGATTGGGGAAAAGCAACTATTTAAAGTGCTGGCCCATAGTTTTGAACCCATTCTCCTGGAGGAAAACCGGTCTACCATAACTTCACACATGCTTCTTCCCGGTTTTAATGGAATACCTTTGCCATTCTTGCTCAGGCTACAAAAATATTTTATTGAACAAGAAAATAAAGATGACCGGCATTCATCGGGTGAAACAGGTGAAAATACTGCAAAAGACTCTTTTGAATTTATAATTGAAACTGAAAATATGGGTGTTGTGATCATTAAAATCGAGAAGCATAAACATAA
>SKTJ01000112.1 GCA_007122565.1 Syntrophomonadaceae bacterium
GCAAAAACAGAATGTATCAAGGAAAATTGAAGGAAGACGAGCTCACAGTTACTCTGGATGGGTTTACGATCGGAAAAGAAGCAATGCACAGCGGCAAATATGACCTCTGTATTTTTGATGAAATAAATGTAGCCATGGATCACGAACTGCTCCCCGTTTCCGATGTTTTGAAAATGTTGGACGATAAGCCGCCCCATGTGGATGTTGTACTCACCGGGCGCAATGCGCCTCAGGAAATTATGGAGAGGGCCGATCTGGTGAGTGAGGTACGGGAAGTGAAGCACCATTACAAAGCGGGGGTTAAGGCGAGAATTGGCATAGAGTTTTAGAAAGGAGCACTAAAATATGCTGGGTAATCGTATCAGAGCGTTTCGCCGGGAAAGGGGTCTTACCCTGGGACAGCTTGCCGAAAAGGCCGGTATTTCAGCCTCGTATCTGAGCACGATTGAACGGAGCCTAAAGAAACCCTCTATTCCTTCGCTGAAGCAGATCAGTGAGGCGTTGCATGTTTCGCCGGCCCTGCTGGTTCAATCGGAAGATGAAAAGTTTACAGGGGAAAAGTTGCGCCTCCTGCGGGAGGGGAGGGGCCTCACCAGGGAAGAATTGGCTGAAATCAGCGATCTGCCCCTTTCGCAGATCGAAAAATTTGAAAATGATGAAGCTGTCCCCGACTATGAGCAGTTGGATCTGCTTGCCGAGGCCTTGAATTTAACAATCGGTTGCTTTGTTGAAGAGAGCTATTATAAATCAAATATAGGCACCCGTTTAAAACAGTTGCGGGAGTCCCAGGGAATAAGTGCAACCTCCCTTGCTGCCAAAGCGGGAGTTTCTCCGGGGTTGATCAGCCAAATCGAGGGAAATTATACCATACCCTCCCTCGATACATTGGAAAAGATATCGGAGATTATGGGGATTACGCTCCATTATTTTCTACTGGAAAGTAAGGATGTGGAAGACCTCCTTTCCTCCCTTGGTCCTGATCTGCTGGAATTACTGGCAGATCATAAAGTGCAGGCTGTTCTACATTCGATTAAGGATTTTGATTCCGCCGAACTACGCTATGTGCTTAATTATCTACAGTTTTTTAAAAGAAACCGTAAGATCCTTTCCTGAACCGTTAATGATTCACATCCTGGCAATTGCTGAAAAAACAAAATTGCCCCTTTCTTCTTCCTTACTTCTTCTTTATTCTAATTAATCCTTTTCTTATTGTTGTTCTTTCATTATATTAGATGTATTACACTAAGCTAACGTTTCGCTAATATTTGATAATAATACTGGATATAAATGTAAAATACTTTGACAGCGTAACGACCATATGATAATATTAATTAGTAAAAACTACGATTAGGGTTTTTTCGGTGAAGTAACTTGTGGCAGTACACCCGGGAGCGAGCTGTGGTACGTCGCTAAGCAGGACGCATGTGGTGGGTGGCAGTAAGCTTCTGTTCATGTGTGGAAACCGCAAAGTGAAAAACTGTAAAAGAGAACTGGGGTTTTTGCTGGTTCAGGTGGGCCGGCAATAGGCTACAAACTACTTGTGGCTTAGGACGAGTCTCTTTAGTAGGCGAAGTCCAGGCACTCTAACCTCTTACAAGAGGTAGGGTGCCTGTTTTTATTTTAGCGACATGTATAATAATGTGAAAGGGAATAATATAAAGTCAAATAAGGAATAATCACCCACAATCAGGTGAATTTGTAAATATAAGGGGGGAGCAGATGAGTGTCTAAAATCGAGGTTAAAGAGCTGTACAAAATCTTTGGATCCCACCCCCGGGAGGCCTTGGTGAAGCTAAAAAGTGGCCGTTCCAAGGAGGATTTGCTACAAAAGACGGGTCATACTGTGGGGATCAATGATGCTAACTTTGCCGTGGATGAAGGGGAGATTTTTGTGATCATGGGGTTGTCGGGCAGTGGTAAATCGACGCTGGTACGTTGTATTAACCGCCTGATCGAACCTACCGCCGGCACCATCACCCTCGATGGTGAAGATATTACCAAGTTATCTGCAGAGAAACTGCGGGTAATGCGGCAGAAAAAGATTGGTATGGTGTTCCAGCGTTTTGCCCTTTTTCCGCACCGCACCATTTTACAAAACGTGGCCTTTGGCTTGGAAATTCAGGGCCTAGATAAAGCTACCCGTGAGGAAAAAGCAATGACGGTGTTGGAGACGGTGGGTCTGAAAGACTGGTCCCATGTTTACCCGGAGCAGTTGAGCGGTGGTATGCAACAGCGCGTCGGCCTAGCCCGCGCCCTTGCGGCGGATCCCGATGTCCTGCTCATGGATGAGCCGTTCAGTGCTTTAGACCCGCTCATTCGCAAGGAGATGCAGGAAGAGCTGGTAGAATTGCAGGAGCGGCTAAAAAAGACCATTTTATTTATTACGCATGACTTGGATGAAGCGTTGAAACTTGGGGACCGCATCGCCATTATGAAAGATGGGATTATTGCCCAGATTGGCACGCCGGAAGAAATTCTCACCAATCCGGCTGACGATTATGTGGAAAGTTTTGTTACCGATGTGGACCGTTCCAAAGTGCTCACGGCGGAGAATATCATGTTCCGTCCTTTTGCAATAGTACGGGATGATGACGGGCCCCGGGTGGCTGTGCGCAAGATGCAGGAGGAGGGCTTCTCCAATATCTTTGTTGTGGGGCCGGAACGGGTCCTTTTGGGGATCGTTACGGTGGAGAAAGCGCTTGAGGCCGTTAAAAACAACGTGAAGGACTTGCATCAGATCCTGGATGCGGACATCCCCATGACCGCACCGGATGTGCTCGTACAGGATCTGCTACCCATGGCAGTGACAGCAAAGGTGCCCATCGCTGTTGTGGATGAAAATAAAAGGCTTAAAGGCATTATCGTGCGCGTCTCCGTGCTTGCGGGCCTTAGCGGAATGGAGGTGGGCGACGATGGAGTTCCGCATACCGATTGATCAATGGGCTGACTTTATTATAAATTATCTTCGTATCAATTACCGCAGTTTTTTCCGCTCCATCAGTGGCGTAATTGAAAGTTTTGTTTCCGGGTTTGAAGGGCTGCTGCTGGTTGTTCCTGTGATTATCGTGGTTGCGATTGTTGTAGCCATCGCCTGGAAGATGGCGGGACGGGGTGTGGCCCTCTTTTCTCTGGCGGGGTTTTTACTTCTTCTCAGTATGAACCTCTGGGATCAGACAGCGCGCACACTGGCTCTGGTGCTGACTTCCACAGTGATCGCCCTGGCCATCGGAATCCCCCTGGGGATCCTGGCGTCACGCAGTGACCCCACGGAACGGATCATCCGTCCCATTCTAGACTTAATGCAGACCATGCCCATATTTGTTTACCTCCTCCCTGCGGTGATGTTTTTCGGCATTGGCCCTGTTCCTGCGGTAATTGCCACTGTTGTCTTTGCCATGCCGCCGGCGATCCGCCTCACCAACCTTGGAATCCGCCAGGTTCCAGCGGAGATGACCGAGGCGTCCATTGCTTTTGGCTCCACACCAATGCAAATGCTCACCAAGGTACAGTTGCCCTTGGCCCTGCCGTCCATTATGGCGGGAGTAAATCAGTGTATCATGCTTTCTCTCTCCATGGCTGTGATCGCATCGATGATCGGAGCCGGAGGGTTGGGAGCTGTTGTTTATCGTGCCATCACCAGGCTGGAGATTGGATCCGGATTTGAAGGGGGGTTGGCGGTTGTTATTATTGCGATCATCCTGGATCGCATTACCCAGTCGGTGGGAAAAGGGACGACACGAAAAGTAAATTAGGGTTAAGAACAAATCTAAGCTATGAAAGAGGAGGGTCTTTTTCCATGAAAGTAAGTTCCAAAATTATTGCGTTAATGCTAGTGTTACTGTTAGGTAGTGTAGGTTTTATGATCGGTGGATGTGCAGATGATTCAGCTCCGGCTCCGGCAGGAGATGAAATTAGGCTGGGCTTTGTGCAGTGGGCCTGTGCAGAAGCTTCAACCCATCTCGCCCAGGCGGTGATCATGGATAAGTTAGGTTACGACGTATCTGTAACGGCTCTGGAAGCGGCCGGTATGTATTCCGGTATTGCGGAAGGGGATCTGGATGCCCAGACCACAGCATGGTTGCCAGTTACCCATGCTGACTATATGGACCAGTATGGCGCTCAGTTGGATGATTATGGTGTTATGTTTGAAGGGGCACGTATTGGTCTGGTGGTTCCAGCTTATGTGACCATCAACAGCATCGAAGAAATAGACGATTATGCAGATCAGTTTGATGGCCGTATTGTGGGCATTGATGCGGGTGCCGGCATTATGCGGACCACGGAAACAGCAATTGAAGAGTATAACATGAATAATATTGAGCTGATGGAGAGCAGCGATGCAGCCATGACTGCCGCTCTGTCTGATGCTGTGCTAAACGACGAATGGATTGTTGTAACCGGCTGGTCACCCCACTGGAAATTTGCCGATTTTGATCTCAAATACCTCGAAGATCCGCTGGAACTTTACGGCGGAGCAGAAACGATTAACGTAATTGCCCGCCAGGGCCTGGATGCGGATGCTCCTGATGTAGCCAACTTCTTAAAAAACATGTTCTTAACCGATGACCAACTCGGTGGGATCATTGGAGCTATTGCCGATGGGCAGGATCCCCTGGCTGCAGGACGTCAGTTTATCAGTGAAAACGAAGACCTGGTAAACAGCTGGCTGCAGTAAAAATAATTGTTTTCAAGTCTCTTACCATAAAAAGCCGCCGGCACTATGATATGCTCCCTCTATGGTAGACAGTTGAAATAATAAAAACTGTTTACATGGAGGGAGTATTTCTATGGGAAGAATTAGTAAGGTTTCTTTTCAAGAAAAAATGAGAGCCGTTGAAGATTTACTAAACGGTATTCTTACAGTCAGTCAAATCTCCAGAATTCTAAAAGTAAATGTTTCTACTGTACGACAGTGGTTACTTCTGTATGAAACAAAAGGCGCAGATGGTTTACAGTACTCCCCTTACAATTCAGATTACCCCCATGAAATCAAACTGAATGCTGTTCATGATTACCTAGAAGGGAAGGCTTCTCAGCGGGAAATTTGTAAGACATATCAAATCTCATCCCACGGAGTTCTTCAAAAATGGATAAAGGGTTATAATGGTCATGAGGTAGTAGTATCTCGCTATTCAAAAGGAGATGGCCGTATGACCAGTGGAAGAAAAACAACGTATGACGAGCGAATTGAAATTGTAGCTTTTTGTATCGAAAACAATGATGACTATCAGCTAACCGCCGAAAAGTTTCAGGTTTCTTACCAGCAGGTTTATATCTGGACAAAGAAGTATAGAGAAGGTGGTCCAGAAGCACTTGCCGACCGGCGTGGGAAACGAAAAGATCCAGAAGAAATGACAGAAACCGAAAAACTTGCTGCTCAAATTCGATTGCTAGAAGCAGAAACCAAACGGTTAAAGTTGGAGGCTGGCTTTCTAAAAAAGTTAGACGAGGTGGAAAGGAGGCGAACTGGCAAGATAAATACATAGCCATCAAAGAATACAACAAAGA
>SKTJ01000060.1 GCA_007122565.1 Syntrophomonadaceae bacterium
AACAGTTCTTTAGTAACTACAATGATGCCTTGCAAAAAGCCGTTTCCTTCCTGGAAAAGGCCAACAAGCAACATGATGAGCTGGAGCAATATTATATTCCGGCGATGCGTTTTGACAGAATTGAAGAATTGGCGCAGCAAACGCTTGAGAGAATAAAGCGCCTGGCGTCCCCCCCATTGCTGTAAGACACCAGGGGAGTGCTGGGAAAAGAGTAAGCGTCTACCTGAGTTTACATAAATTCCTACAGAAAAACACAGCGGGGGAGAAAAAAGGAAAATAAGGAAGTAAATTAGCGAAGCATGAAGATTTTAGGCTAATTGTCCCCTTTCGGACGTTGGACGTGGTGCTGAATATGCTGTAAATTAATGTTATTCCATAGTACTGAATTAATGTTCTGGAAGGAGAATTAATTTGCGATTAACCCGGTCTTCTGCTTTGCTTTTTATCAGCCTCTGCTTTCTCCTTGTTGTTATGACCATATCCAACACCGGTTGCACCGATATCCTGGAAAGAGGCCTGGCAGCTCCCCCCCAGCCTGACGGGGAGTACGGGGAAGAAGACACGGATGGCTTAGTCGAAGAGAACGGGAAGGACAACGCTACTTCCGGCCTGGACGGGGATAATCCTGCTCCGGTGGAAGAACCGCAAACAATTAGTCCCATCCCGCCCCAGGATGAACAGCAAAAAGAAACGGATGAAGCGCAGCGCCGTGAGGCGCTTGGTTCCTTTTATGTTCCACTGCCTAAAGAGCCCCGGGACAACCCCCCTGTAAAGGCACGGGGTATTTATGTTACAGGACACAGTGTGACCCACTCCCGCTACCCGGGACTATTGGAGATGGTGGAATCGACCGAGCTGAATACAATGGTAATAGATGTGAAGGCTGATGATGGCCTCATGAGCTATCCCAGTGAGATTGCCATTGTCAATGAGGTGAAGGCGGACCGGAGGGTGCCTGTGAACGATATGGCGGCGGTATTGGCAGACCTAAAAGAGAGAGACATATATACGATTGCCCGTGTCGTTGTTTTCAGAGATCCCTACCTGGCCGAGCAGCGGCCCGATTGGGCCATTCAGCGTATCGGGGGCGGGACCTGGTACGACCGTAAGGGTAAGGCCTGGGTAGACCCCTACGAAAGAAATGTCTGGCAATATAATATAGCCATTGCCCAGGAGGCAGCCTTACTCGGTTTTCGGGAAATCCAATTTGATTATGTGCGCTTCCCGGAAAATGCAGCAACGCTGGACCGGGATGCATTTTACCCTGCCCAGGATCATCTGGAAAAGGATGAGTTGATCCGGGACTTTATTATTGAGGCTGCAGAAGCACTGGCTCCTTATGATGTTTACATTTCTGCTGATGTGTTTGGGGTTATTGCAACATCATGGGGAGACAGTGACCGCATCGGGCAGACCTGGGAAATGATTTCCCCCTACGTGGATTATATCTGTCCCATGGTCTACCCCAGCCACTACGGCCCCGGCTACTTTGGCTTTGCCGTTCCCGATGCCCGGCCCGGGGAGACTGTCCACCACGCAATCAGAGATTCCCTCCGGCGTAATGCTCCTCTGGAGAATCCGGCGATTATCCGTCCCTGGCTGCAAAACTTTACAGCTTCCTGGATCAGGGGCAATATTGCTTATGGGCCACGGGAAATCCGGGCACAGATTGAGGCAGCCTATGCCCTCGGTATTGATGAATATCTCCTCTGGAATGCCAATAATCGCTATCAGCCTGCGTCGCTCATTTCTGAAGCGGAGTCTGACGCCCGCTTCCGGGAGTTAGCCCGTGCCCGGGAAGACGGGGGACTTGATGCGCTGGGCCGCACTGCTCAAGAGGCGGTGGAAATATACCTTGAGGCAGTACGTCGGGGAAATTGGCGGGAGGCCTATGCCCTGCAGGGAGACACGAATGGACGGAATTTTCAGAATTATACTGCCTGGAGAGATGAATGGACGCACCGTCCTGCTGATTTTCATGTTGAAGCTCTAACATCAGGCAGGGATGATCCTGCTGCCGGGCAAACCATGCTGGTGGATGTGGAAATGAGGAGCGGAAATGATGTTTTTAAACTTTTCCGTGACGATGGCTGGGATGTTAAAATGGTGAACACCCTCTGGCGGGTGACCCCCTCCCCAGCCTTCCTGGAGCTGCTTGTATACGATGGGGGCACGCTTGCTTACTGGCCTGCGAGCTATTAGTGATTAATACAAGGGGCGGATTCCAGATCCGCCTCCATAGGCCCTTAACTCTTTCGTTCTGCGCAAAAGTGGCAAGATATTTTTCATTGGAACGGCACGGGGGCCGTTCCCTACAAGATGCAGAGCAATGCTTTTCCTACCTGCTACCTGCTACCAGCTACCTGCTATCCTACTGGCTGTTAGGGATTATGGAACTGCGGAATCCTGCGAGAGACTTGGCGTATTCATCCTCAATCTGGTCTTGCGTCTTTTGCCAGGCTGCTGAGCTTTCCACGTTAAAACCGGCGATGGCGCTGCCCTTTATGCCCGCGCGGGAAAGTTTTTCCCGTTGCTCCTGTGCTGTTGCCTCTCCCAGCAGGCCCAGCTTTTCCTCCTGTATATGCTGAAATTTCCGGTAAAGCTGTTCCGCTGCGGCGCAGCTCTCCCCTGTTTTTTCATCCCCCTTGAGATAACGGATAGCTTCCAGAACCATAGGAGTATTCCTGAAGGTCATATTTGCCGCCAACTCCCCGATAAAAGCTTGCACGGAGGCAGTGCGGCTTTGCTCCGGGTAGCGTTCAAATTTCTCCCCGATCTCCTCTTTGGTCGTCTTCCCCTGCAGGAAAGAACGCCCCAAAACAGTGGCAGCCTTCAAATATGCCGTATCGTTAAACGTCGCCCCTGCTGCTTCATTTTCTCCCCGTTTTTTCAGCCTTTCCATGGCTAATTCCACGGAAGACTTGATCCGGTCCAAAGCTACCATCTCCTTTTGTTTTATGTTATAATCTGTAATATGCCGGTTTCTAATAAAACATATGGGCCTGCAAACCATCGATAAAAGGAGGAACAGCGCATGCAATTTACAGAGAAGATTTACGGTTATCCCTGGCAGGGAAATGGAAATAATTGCAATACATACCTTTATGCCGGGAAAAAGAACATCCTTATCGATCCCGGTCATATTCACAACGAGTTTCGGACAAACTGCCTTGAAGTACTACTGGCAGCCATGGCCGCGGATGGCTTCACCCCTGAAAATATTGATCTGATCCTTTGCACGCACAGCCACCCGGATCATTGTGAGGCGGCGGCACTACTACAGGAGAAATACTCCCTTTCCATGGCCATGCACCAAAACGAGGAGGCGCACATGGAAAAGCTTTCCCGCTACTTTGAGAGCATGACAGGTGTCAGGACCCAACTGCCCCCCATAAACATTTACCTGCAGGAGGGTGAGTTGGATCTGGGAATGGATAATACGGAACAGATCCAGGCCCTGCTCACGCCGGGACATTCACCCGGATCCCTGAGCTTTTATATTCCCGGTGAAAAGGCACTTGTAACCGGTGACGCCGTTTTCCACGGCAGTATCGGCCGTACCGATTTCCCCGACGGCAGCCTTCAAACCCTGGGCGAGAGCGTAAATAAACTGGCGGCTCTGCCCGACGTGGAATGGCTGCTGCCCGGACATATGCAGCCCGTACGCGGCAAGAAAAATGTGGAAAACAATTTCCGCATGATTAAGCAAATGTTTTTTTAAGCTGTTTCAGTAAGCTGAGTTTGGCAGGGGCGGCCGCTTACAGACGTTTTCCTACCCTCTCCTCCTGCCTCTTGTTTCTTGCTCTTGCCTCTTGAATCACATGGAGCGGAGCCGTTCGATCCTTTTCTCCGTTGCGGGGTGAGTGGCGAGTAGCCCCGCTGCCGTTCCCCGTGCCCCCAGTGCCGGGTTGATAATGTAGAGGCTTTGCAGGGCTTGATTGTCCAGGCGGCTCCCCGGTTCCTGCATGCCCGAGATTTTCTCCAGCGCGGCGGCCAGCCCCTCCGGGTAACCGGTGAGCTCCGCCGCCGCCGCATCGGCCAGGTACTCCCGCTGCCGGGAGATGGCAAACTGTAAAATGCGGGCAAAGATGGGGGCCAGGATGGCCAGAATAATAATTACCACCATTGTCACGAGCTGTCCCTTGCCACCACCGCCGCGCCGTCTCCCCCCACCAAACCAGAGGCTTCGCCGTGCAATTACGCTGACGAAGACAATTGTGCCGGCGAGCACTACTGCCATGGTGGCAATGAGGATATCGTAGTTGCGGATATGGGAAATCTCATGGGCGAGCACCCCTTCAAGTTCCACCCGGTTCAGCCGCTTGAGCAGACCCCGTGTCACGGCCACGACGGCTTGATCCGGTTTGCGCCCCGCCGCAAAGGCATTGGGAATATCGCTTTCGATAATATAAGCCCGTGGTGTGGGAATGCCAGCGGCAATACTAAGCCCTTCCACCGTATGGTAAAGGTAAGGCTCCTCCTCCCGGCTCACCGGCCGGGCTCCCGCCATGGCTGTAATCGCGTTTTGTCCACCGTAGTAACTGATTAGCATGACCACAAGGCCAATTACGGCTGCCATGACCAACCCGATCAGCGGGTCACCCAGGTAAACCCCCAGCCCGTAGCCTACCGCCAGGAAAAGAAGTATAAAGGCGCCAAATAGAAAAAAAGTGCGCCGCTTGTTCGCTTTCATATGCCCGTAAATTGGCATCATGGCGGTTGTTCCCTCCTCGCGGGTACATGATACGCCCGTTATTCTGATATTTCTCCACTTTGGGCATGACCAATCTTTAAGCTAAGCATAGCGTAGGGCTAAAAATCCACTTTAACTGCCTTGCGTGCTGCCTCCTCTTCCACCGCAAAGTAGTCCCGTCCTGTAAATTTGAAGATTCCTGCCAGGATATTGGTAGGGAATTTTTGAATTGCCGTATTGTAAACCATTACGGAACGGTTGTAACGCTGACGTGAGTAGGCAATCTTGCTTTCGATACCGGAAAGTTCCTCCTGTAACAGCAGGAAATTTTGATTTGCTTTCAGTTCGGGATAATTTTCCGATACGGCAAAAAGTGTCTTCAGCGCACCGCCAAGCATGTTTTCTGCCTCAGCATTTTCCTTTACCGTGGATGCGTGCATCCAGGCAGAGCGTGCCTTGGTGATATTTTCGAGTAGTTCTTTTTCGTGTTTGACATACCCTTTAACCGTATTCACAAGGTTGGGCACCAGGTCATAGCGCTTCTGCAGCAGGGTGTCAATATTGTGCCAGGCATTTTCCACCATATTCCGTTTGCCCACCAGGCGGTTGTAAACTACGATCCCGTAAAGGACCAGCAGAGCAGCAACGATTAAAAATATATGCAGTGGTTCCATTTGTTTGCCTCCCTTCGTTTGTTACTATTACTACTATATTACTATTCTACCAAGAGTTGCCTAATCCCTTCAAATCGCTCCGTATAATTAATCTTCCCCCCTTTGCCACTAAAATTTCGCCGGGT
>SKTJ01000311.1 GCA_007122565.1 Syntrophomonadaceae bacterium
AAAATATTTTCAAGTTGTTTCCTACTAAGTCCCAATTCCCATCATCTGTATAAAATTTAACCGCAAAGCCCCTGGGATCACGCAATGTTTCCGGTGAATGTTTGCTATGGATAACCGTTGAGAAACGGACAAAGACGGGGGTGCGTTTGCCTTTTTCCTGGAACAATTTAGCCCGTGTGTATTTGGAGATTGGTTCATCACCCACTTTGCCATAAGCTTCAAATATTCCATGTGCACCAGTTCCACGGGCATGTACTACACGTTCAGGAATTCTCTCCCGGTCAAAATGACTTATTTTCTCAAGGAAATCATAGTTCTCTAAAGTCATAGGTCCCCGATTACCAACTGTTCTGGTATTTTGGTTGTCTGTGATTGGGTGCCCTTGCCTATTTGTTAATGTACCATTTAATTCATTATTTATATCTTTGTTTTTTTGCATGCTTACTCAATCCCCTTTCTGGTAAGCTTATTTTTTAACAAAAGTAGGATAAATATTCCTTAACTATAACTAGACAAGAAGAAATTCCAGAAAGGGTGTATTTAAACAGTACCCTTAAAAGGGTGATGTTTATCACGGCTTTCTTCAATATTAAGAAGGAATTAGTTCCTTAATGTTGAATTAGAATAATGGAAAATTGATCATCTGTTTCTTTTTATCTTTTCAAGAAATAAGGTGACCGGGAATGAAGATACTGGTTGTTGATGACTCACCCTTTATCTGCCATTTTATTAAAGATACTTTGGCAAAAGCCGGGCATAAAGATGTAATATTTGCCGATTCAGCATTTGAGGCTTTCGAGTACTTAGGATTGGATAATCCAAGTAAGGGCGAAAAGATTTCGCTTGTCCTGATGGATTTTATTATGGAAGGTTTGGACGGGATAGATGCATGCACCCGTATAAAGTCAAAAGAACATCTAAAAGATATCCCTCTGATTATGATCACAGGAAAGACAGAAGATAAATATCTTAAAGCTGCTTTTAATGCAGGAGCTATGGATTTTATTACCAAACCACTCAGCCAAGTCGTTCTGGTTGCCAGGGTAAACTCAGCTCTGATGCTTAAGCAGGAGATGGACCGGTGTAAGACCCGTGAGGAGGAATTGCTTGGCGTGACCCGCCTTTTAGAAGAGGCGAATACAAAATTACAAGAATTAAGTTCCATTGACGGTTTGACAGGTATTGCTAACCGCAGGTTGTTTGATCAGTTTATAGAAAAAGAATGGAAGCGTGCCTTGCGCTACTCGAGACCATTATCCCTTGTCATGATCGACATCGATGTTTTCAAAGCTTTTAATGATAGCTACGGCCACTTGGCCGGTGATGACTGTCTTAGGCAGGTAGCACAGGCGTTACAAGATGGCACAAAAAGACCCGGGGATCTGGTGGCGCGCTACGGTGGTGAGGAGTTTGCTGTTATCCTCCCGGAAATTGAAACGGATAGTGCTTTAATCTTTGCTGAAACGTTGCGTTTAATCGTGGAATCGTTAAATATAAACCATGCGTATTCTACGGTTTGTAATATAGTTACAGCAAGTCTGGGCGTTGCCACTATGGTGCCCCATCGTTTAACATCTCCCAAAATCCTCATAGACCACGCAGATAAAGCTCTATATTTTGCCAAACAAAATGGACGAAACCAGGTTCAAGCTTACTCCCCAGCTTTCTCGGGGCAGTGAACGTCGTATTTTCGTCCTCATTACTCTAACTCCTGAACAATTACATTATCATTCTCAAGCCTGCCCATTACCCACTCGCCGTTTTTAATCGTGCCGTCAGGATAAGTCATGGTACCTTGGCCGTACATTTCGTCATTCTGCCATTGCCCTGTATATACTTTTCCACCCGGCCATTGGTAAATTCCTGAGCCGTGGAATTTATCGTTCATAAATTGACCGCTGTACTTTCGTCCGTCAGGAAAAAACAGGATGCCGTCACCGTTCCAACGCCCTTCTTTCCAAGTACCTACATAGTAACCTCCGTCCGGGTATTTTAGATATCCCCGGCCGTGAAAGAGGCCGTTTTGCCATTCACCTACGTAGCCCCCTCCCACCGGATAAGCCAGAGCTCCCTGTCCATGAGGTTTCCCTTCAGCCCAACCTCCAACATAACCCCCCGCTTCAGTGTAGGTCATGGAGCCCTGTCCGTGTGGCTTGCCGTTTTGCCATTCGCCCACATATTTGGTGCCGTCCTTGTGTGTCCAGATTCCTTGTCCGTCAGCCTTGTCTTCTTTCCACTCTCCCATATATTTACCCCCTCCAGGGTAGATTATGGAGCCATGACCATGCTTCTTATCATCTTTCCAGTCTCCAAAGTACGTTGCCTTTTCTTCTCTCATATATTTCACCTTTCTGCTAATTCTTAATTGATTATCCCCGGGGTTTTATTTGCATTGTCACTAACCAACTGCAAGATTATTTCCATGGCTTCCTGAGGATTATCCTTATGTGTGTCAGTCAAAGTTGATACATCCCGCATCAAGATTATACTTTTCAAATCACTCTCCGTCAATGTGGACTCGCTTTGCCAAATTTATAATGAAAAGCACCCCTTATGCAGAAGTGCTTTTTACATTATGAATTAAACATTTTATCTTTGCATCTCAGAGGATAATGACGATAAGCCCTCCGCTTCCTTCATTCATAATTTTTTCCAATGTCTCCTTAAGTTTGTGCTGTGCGTGAGGAGGCATATTATCAAGCTTGTTGGAGATGCCATCCCTGACCATTTCATAGAGGGATTTACCAAAAAGATTGGATTCCCAGAGTTTTTGCGGATGTTCCGAATACTCTTCCATGAGATAATTGGCCAAGTCTTCGCTTTGTTTTTCCGTACCAACAACCGGTGTAAATTCCGATTTGATATTTACGCTGAGTAAATGGAGTGAAGGAGCACTGGCTTGCATTCTCACGCCGAAACGCCCCCCCTGCCGGATAATCTCCGGTTCTTCAAGTACTATTTCGTCCAACATGGGAGGTACAATTCCGTATCCGTTTTCCCGGACCTGCACCATAGCCTCAGCTATTTTATCATATTCCTTCTTTGCATAAGAAAAATCCTGCAGAGTTTTTATAAGATCTGCTTGATCTTCAATTTCCACGCCACATATTTCGGAAAGTACTTTGTCATATAGTTGTGGCGGTGCACTGATTTCCAGGCAGGTGCTGCCGCTACCCAGTTCTACATTTATTAATACAGCATCTTCAATAATATCTAATTTACGAATTTCTTCGATGGCACTTTGGACTTCCCGCAGCCGCTCCACATGCAGAACATTTTCCCGGATCGTCTTCGTATATTCCACAACCAGCCAGTGGGATGGATCCAACACTTCAATCCAGGAAGGAAGGTTAATGCTGATCTCCTGCACCGGAAATTCATAGAGTACTTCCTTGAATATGAGTTTAATATCACTTTCCGTCAACTGCAGGCAATTTAAAGGAACAACGGGAACACCATATTCCTCGCTCAGCTCTTCTTTAAGGTTAACAGCTTTTTCGGAGCTTGGTGAAACGGAATTCAGAATAATCACAAATGGCTTACCAATTTTTTTAAGTTCATCAATTACTCTTCTTTCAGCGTCCACGTAGTTATCCCGGGGAATATCTGTAATTGTCCCATCAGTAGTAATCACAACGCCGATGGTGGAATGCTCCTTGATAACCTTACGTGTTCCTTCTTCCGCCGCTTGTTCAAAAGGAATGGGCTCATCAAACCAGGGAGTGGATACCATCCGTTTCTCCTCACCGTCATTATAGCCCACCGCTTCCGGTACAGTATAACCAACACAATCCACCAGGCGAACACGCATAGAAATGTTCTCAGCCAAGCTAATTTCAATCGCTTCGTCCGGAATGAACTTAGGTTCTGTGGTCATGATTGTTTTTCCGGCACTCCCCTGAGGTAGCTCATCCCTTGTTCTTTCCTGGATATAAGCATTTTCTATGTTGGGGAGTACGAGTATTTCCATAAATTTTTTAATAAAGGTTGATTTGCCTGTCCGCACCGGACCCACGACCCCTAAATAGATATCCCCTCCTGTTCGTTCAATAATATCCTCGTAAAGGTTAAATTTCACCGCTGCTCCCCTCCCCTTAATTCGGCGCGTTATTGCTAAAATGTTTTAACGTTATATTTATATGAAGGATAATGGACAATATTACTCCTGATAAAGAAAAAACCTGCATGGATTTGCATCCATACAGGTACACCCCTGATTTTTCTTTTGTTGTATATGATCCCCACCTTTAAGCATACCATAGGCGGGGCTTTTCACTGAAAAGCCATATCTTCCATTTCAAATGTTTTGGCCCGCTGCATCAGGTTTTGCACCGCTTCCTGCAATTTGCGCCCTTTGAATAAAATGGCGTATACCTCAGCGGTAATAGGCATATTTACTCCGTAATGCCCTGAAAGAAGGTATGCTGCTTTTGCCGTTTTAATTCCTTCAGCAACCATCTGCATGGAGTCGGTAATCTCATCCAATTTTTTACCCTGTCCCAGCATTAACCCCACATAACGGTTTCTACTGTGAACGCTGGTACATGTAACAAACAGATCGCCTATTCCTGTTAAACCGCTGAATGTGGCGCTCCGCGCTCCCATAGCCTGTCCGAGTCGGGTAATCTCCACCAGTCCCCTGGTGAGAAGAGCTGCCCGGGTGTTATCGCCGTATCCCATGCCTTCACAGGCACCGGATCCGATTGCGATAATATTTTTAAGCGCACCACCTAACTCCACTCCTGTAATGTCAGGATTAGTATAGACGCGAAAGTTGGGCGTCATGAGAATATCCTGTACCTGCTCAGCCACCTTCTTCTCTTCTGCAGCAACGACTGTAGCTGTGGGAATAAGGCGGCTCACCTCTTCGGCATGGTTTGGTCCTGATAAAACTGCAACGGGACAGCGGGAATGATTTATTGATAAGTTATGGTAAATAACCTGAGAGAGCCTTTGCAGCGGCCCTTCCACCAGCCCTTTTGCCGTATTGACAATGATCGGGGTCCCGGTAATATAAGGATCGATACTGCGGCTCATTTCCGCAACAGCATGAGACGGGACAGACAGGATTAGCAAGGCTTTACCTTGCACCGCTTGCTCCAGGTCCACCGTAAGATTTATCATTGGCGGCAAAGGAATGCCCGGAAGATAATCGACGTTTTCTCCTGCATCCAATATCTTTTTCAGATACTCCTTTCGTCGCACCCAGAGGGTTACCGAGAAGCCCTTTTTTGCCATTTGTATGGCCAGCGCTGTCCCCCAACTCCCTGCGCCAACTACCCCAATTTCCATTTATTTAACCCGCTTCCCTGAATTGTTTAGCTTTTCACCCAGCTTTGATTCTTTTTTGTTAAGCAGGCGCTTGATGTTTTCCCTGTGCTGGAAAATTATTACCAGACCAATAACCAGGCCGAAATAAAAATATTCCGAAGGTTTTCCTGTGATCAGCATTGTAACAGGAATTGCTGCAGCTCCGAAGATCGATCCCAGGGAGACATAACGTGTTACGGCTATAATCACAATAACGATAGCAAAAACAGTTAGTGCTTCAACAGGTATAAGCGCCAGAAAAACGCCAAGCATTGTGGCTGCACCACGTCCCCCTTTAAAAGAAAAGAAAAGGGGCCAGTTGTGCCCGGCAATTACAGCTACTCCGGATAATAGAACAACCCACTCACCCGCAAGCAAATTTTGTTGAAACATTAATAAGGCCAGAAAAACGGCAATATAGCCTTTCAGTGCATCCAGGATCAGCACAAGCACAGCGGTTTTAAAACCCATCAGACGTGAAATATTAGTTGCGCCCGCACTTCCGCTTCCCATTTTACGGATATCCACACCCTTATATAACCTGGCAAAAAGATAACCGATAGAAATGGAACCAATTAAATAAGCTAAAATAACAGTCAACAGTGAGATAATATTAATCTTCTCCTTTCCGGTGGCGCGTTCTTAATATTAACTTCACAGGCGTATGTTCCAGTGAAAAAGCTTCACGCAGACGGTTTTCCAGGTAACGTACATAGGAAAAGTGAATCAGCGAAGAGTCATTGACAAAAAACACGAATGTAGGTGGCTTGGTGGTGGGCTGTGTACAATAATAAATCTTCCCCCTTTTTCCCTTGTGCTGGGGCAGCGGGTTTACCGCGGTTGCGTCTTCCATAAATCGATTAAGCAGCGGTGTGGCAATGCGCCTGCTATACTGTTCGTGGACTGTATTGATAAGGGGAAAAAGCCTTTTTAAACGCCGCGGTTCTAAGATTGATGTTAGAAGCAAGGGAGCGTAAGCAACGAATTTCAATTGTTCCCGTACACGGCTGCTGCTGTCTTTACCACCATCCTGACGGCGCTGCTCCTTTTGCAAATCCCATTTATGCAGCAGCAATATAAGAGCATTACCGTTGTCCCGCACATAACCAGCGATTCGCTGGTCCTGCTCCGTAACCCCTTCAGTGGCGTCCAATAGCAGTAGAACAATACTGGCATTATCTATCGCTTTCAGGGAACGCATCACACTGTAATACTCAATATTCTCATACACTTTACTTTTTCTGCGGATACCCGCCGTATCCACAAGTATGTAGTCTTTCCCTTCCCATTTCAGCGGTGTATCCACAGCATCCCGTGTCGTCCCCGGTTCAGTCCCGACGATAACCCTCTCATTACCAAGCAGAAAGTTTACCAGCGATGACTTTCCCACATTTGGTCTGCCCACTACTGCAATGCGAAGAGGGCCTTCCCCTTCCTGAACCGGGGACTCGGGCTTCGGTAAGAAAGCGATAATTTCATCCAGCAGATCGCCTGTATTATGGCCGTGGGCTGCAGAAACGGGAAAAGGATCGGCGATGCCAAAGGAGTAAAATTCACTTAACTCTTCTCCCCCCGCCTCCATTTTGTTAACCACCAGCATAACGGGCTTTCCCTGGCGACGCAGTATGTGAGCAATCTCCTCATCCAAAGGAGTAACACCCTGCCGGCCATCCACCACAAAAAGAATCAGCGAAGCTTCTTCAATAGCCAGCAGAGCCTGTCTGCGTACCTGTGTTTCCACTTCTTTTTGCGGGATAATAATACCCCCGGTGTCAATTACCATGAATTCCCGATCCAGCCATGTAACCTTACCGTAAAGGCGGTCACGTGTAACCCCCGGAGTCTTCTCCGCAATAGCATGCCTGCCTCCCACCAGGCGATTAAAAAGAGTGGATTTTCCCACATTGGGGCGGCCTACAATAGCAACCAGCGGCGCAGACAATTAATTCAATTCCTCCTCAAGATACTTTCTGATCTCCAGCAGCGAGTCAACAGGGATAATCTGCACATTCAAAGCAGCAGAGACCTCTGAGAGGGAATATCCATCCAAAAACAGTTCAGAACCCTCTTTTAATATGACGGCAGGGATAAAAAGGATCTCTCCCAGGGTTTTTCCTGCGAGCCCCTGCATCAGGTCGCTGCCAGTTAAAAGACCGACAACATCTACATTTCCTCCCCAGAAATGATTCGTCAGTGGATAAAGATTACTTGTCAAATCGGTTATTTTCTCCAGTTCCCATAAAAAAAGCTGTAAAAAAGGAGCAGCAGCCACACTGGTAACCAAGGAAATTGTTTTAACCCCTTTCATAACAGGGATGGAGTGTTGTTTCCACATGGAAAGATCATTTAAAAAGAGTCTAACCAATCCCACACCATTTTCAATTTGTTCGTAATCACCGTAGTGGTGGTGCGGTGGCAGTGGCAAATCAGCAAGGAGATAAAGCTCATCAGCCAGGTAGACAAAAGGCGTTCCATAATTATCTGTATAACGTTTCTGCCGCTGTGAACACGTCTCTACAATATTATGTGCTGCATTAGGTGTGAGTGGTTTTAAAGTGGTTAATCCCTTGCGGTAACGGGTAAGCCCTACCGGAACGAGGGCGACGGTTTTAAGATAGGGATAAAATTGGGACAAATCTGTGATTGTTTTCTGTAATACAGCACCGTCATTATAACCGGGGCAAATTACTACCTGGCCATGCATAGTTATGCCCGCTTTGGCCAGCACTGCCAATTGGTTGATGATATTTCCTGCAGCCCGGTTGCCCATCATGGTGCGCCGTACGGCGGGGTCAGTAGCATGAATGGAGATGTATAGCGGTGAAATGCCGCGGCGAACAATACGTTTCAACTCTCCCCCGACAACGTTCGTTAAGCTAATATAATTACCATGGAAAAAGGAAAGACGGTAGTCGTCGTCTTTTTGATAAAGGGAACTACGCAAATGAGCCGGTTGTTGATCAATAAAACAGAAAATACAGTTGTTTTGACAACGACGCAGGGGACCGATGGTCGGGGTGGAAAATTCCAGGCCCAGGTTTTCATCATAATCTTTTTTAATCCGGCGCCGGACGCGGGCACCGCTTCTGTTTATGATACTGAGACTGAGTTGATCATCAGCACAAAGGTAATAGTAGTCCAGCAGGTCATAAAAGTAAGAATCGTTTATCTTGAGCAAACGATCCCCCGCCTTCACACCTGCCCGGTGAGCTGGGGAATCCCTGCGTACTGTCGCAATACTAAAGCCTCGTGGCACCAGTATTTCCCCCTGCCCTGTAGCTTTAAATTTACATCATTATCCTATATCTGTTCACTCTCTGTCAAGCTTCTGCTTTACATTCCACACCAGTTCTTTTAATTTATGAAATGCGAGGCGGATACCGCGGTGTAACAAAATACGTCCTGTCCCGGATAAACCCAAACGGCGGGAGAGGAAACCCCCCATTTTTATTATTAGATTAAGGCAAGGAGTGGTATTGATCATTACCACTTCATTTTTATCGATTCCAAGTAGACGGTTCATTTCCTTTGTGGTTTTCTCTACCATGGGACCACAATTGCGGCAACCCAGAATATATATATCATTCCCCTGCTCATCACGGCCCATATGGAAGATGGTTCCTACCTGCTTGCTGGGGACCTTGTCATAGTAAGGTAAATTCATCAGATCCCCGTAACTGGGTAGTTGCTGATCCGATATTATTCCCAGATGTAATGCCGCACAAAGGACAGAAGAATGAGTCCCTCCAAAACAGTGATAGATAAGTTTCATATGCAATCTTTAATGTTTGACCAAGATAAACACGCCGTTTTCCAAATCATGAATAACTCCTTCAGTAATACGTGCGAGCGTAACCGCTACTTTTTCTTGTTCTTCTTTGTCTGATACAAAAAATATCGGTGCCCCTCCGGCGCTGACTTTTTCCCGGTTCATGGTTATTACTGCCAAAATATATTTCTCCAGGTTCAAATGTATCAATTCCTTTGCATCAAATTCCTTTGCTCCCCTTAATCTGCTGCTTTTCGGCCGATGGCGTTTTTCAAAGGGAGGCGTAGGGCGCTTTCCAGAACGGGAACCCTTTTCACCGCTTCAATCAGGTATTTTACATCCGGCTCAATGGGCACGATAACAAGACCCACCCGGCCTGTATCAAGGTGCCGCCTCACAATGGGCATAAATTCAGCTGTATCCACGTCTCTGTAAACACCCAATAAAGCCGCAGCGTCATGGGCGATGGCCATGCGCTGTCCATTGTTGGCAAGGGTGGCCCGCCCATTATCGTTAAACGGTTCAATCACAACTCCCAAGGCACGCTTGAGATAGATTTCTTTGACCTCCTGTGAACCCAGGTTCATAAAATGTATATTATCTACAAAAAGGTTTGCTCCATCAAAATATACGTTTCCCCGCCTTACGTTGGCAATCTGACCGACAACTTTACCTTTCATCAGCATTCCAGTCAGCAAAACGGCCAGCACACCGGTCAGTACACCGTAGAAAATATTGCCCCAAAAAGTTGCTCCTCCCACCAGCAGGGCAGTGAACATAACAAGGTAATTACGTGACTCAAAAACACGGGCAATTCCCTCAATATATTCAGGCCCCCGTGGGACCAGTTGCATATTATCCAGATTGAGCAACATTTCCCTTTCCATGTTCCGTACTTCCCGAAACTGGGTTGCTGCCAGGGCCAGAAAAGTAACTGCCGTAAATTCTTTTTCCGCCAGCGCCGGTACAGCTACTGCTCCAATTACAGCAGCAATTAACCCGAGAGAAAGATTTGCAACTACCCCATGTGGATAACTGGGGTACTGACGATAATCCCTGCGTAGCAGATAGTAACGCGTCAATGTGCCAACAATAACTCCGGTAAAGACCGTCTGCATAAATGGATCGATTTGTTCTAACATCGTTATCAGTTGATATTACTCCCTTATGGTTGGAGTTACTTTCTTCTTCCCTTAAATTCAGCAAATTCTCTTTTAAAGAAGTGGGTGATCTTAGCCCGTGCTTCCTCAATACTTCCGGTGCTGATAATAAGATAGGCACCGGAGGCTAAAAGGGCAATTAAAACAACCCAGAGTACGGTCCGCAGAGCTGTTCCTCCAACAGTCCCATCTGCGGTCCCCTCCACTTTTTCCTCCCCCGGACCGGCAAAATAATAATTTACAGACTCAGCAAAAAGAGCTATAGATTCTTCTGCACCCTCCTTCGTGTTTTCATGTGACCCTACCTCTAACAATAGGGCAAGGGGGGTTATATCCTGATTGTAACTACCCCTGGCCATAAAGATTCCCTTAATCAGATTGGGATGCAGTTCATCCGTGGTGTTCTTCAAGCTTTCGGCATATTCGCGGTTAACCTCTACATTTTGATTCTGACGCCCCACCACAAATTGTATTTGGACCATATCTCCATCAGCTTTATATTCTTCTGCGGGCACAGCATCACGGTGCACATCAAAAAACACTTCCGCATCCTCGCCCATCAGTTCCTCTACTGTTCTGCGTGAGCGGTTGTATGCACCGGCGTCATGGGGGACATGCGTAGCATCGCTATAATTAACTTCCAGACCCTCTTGCTCCAGGGCTTGCACAAAAGCTGCCCCCACATCCAGGATGCCACCACCTTCGGGGATACTTTCTTCGCCATCGCTGGGGACATATGATTCAGCGCCATGAGAGTGATAAACAGCAATAGTTAACGGATCATCTGCCTTCAACACCGGAGACAACATACCACTTTGGAAAACGCCCAGCATATCGGGAGGTCCGGATAGGTCTATATCGCCAAGAGAACGGGCCCAGGCAGTATTACCTTCCACCCTTTCCACGATGTAATGAGTGTTACTGCCTGTGATGTATTCATCATCCACATGGATTCTGCGGGCCGTCTTCATGATGATACTTTCATCCGCCGCATCCTTCATCGTAAAATAACCGGTTACGACACAGTGATCTTGAAAATCATCCAGAGGTGTTTTTTCTTCCACTGGCTCGGTATAGCAATCCGCCGGTAACGGAACCAACAGGAGAAATGCAAGGCTCAGGGATAAGATAATAATTGATATCCGTGGGATGTTTCTTTGCTTATTCACCTTCATTTCCTTCTCCTTTCTTTTCTCTTTCACCTTTTTGTGCCTCACCCCGTGTTTTTGCACCGACAAGGGGGGCAAATCTTTCTGCTGCTTCACCAAATATTTCCGCCAGACCCAACGCTATAAAGCCGGAAATCACCACGGCATCAAAGAAACCTGCGCCTCCAATTACGGTAGCCGCACTTACGCCCATAAGCGTATTTTCCATAAAAGCGAGCAGATCACTCAGAATAATCGCCATCACGCCGGCGATAAAGGCGCCTCGCCTGCTTCGCCCGGCAAGATATGCTACCAGGCCGGCTATAATGGCAATAAGATAAAGGGGATCAATAAATAGGTTAAACGTAGGTTCCACCGGCAGAATTTTTATTGCCCCATACGCAACTGCCGTGGCAATCAGTACAGCTAACACAGTTCTTCCTATCTCCCAGCTATCAGCTTTACTGAATAAATAGCCTACAAGGATTAGCGGTATTAAACCCCCTCCAATATTGATGCTTATATTACCCACTAAAGGGATATCGGGCAGAAAACCACCAAGCAGCATAGCAACCAGGAAAAGAAGGGCAGCCTTATCGCTTAAGCGAAGCCTATCCAAGACCCTGTGTGCAAAACCAGCATAGACGATAACAGCAACAGCCAGGAGAATAATAATCCCTGTATTCAATTCCATATACCCCCTTTTGCAATCGTTATATTTTCCTATCAGCCGTTTCTAGAATAACCGACAGACATAAAAATATTCCGCTGTAAGGATTATTAACCAAGGAAGCAAATGAAAACACATCCGGGATACATTCATCACCGGATGTGTTTATAATAACCGTATTTATCATGAGTTTTGTGCATCAGCTCCAGAAAGCAGAGCATTTCACAACAGATTACTCCTCTTTTGTTTCATCATTTGTTTCATGATTATTAAACAAATCGCCGAAAACATCCCCGAGAGTAACCCCCTGATTTTCCTCTTTTTGTGTGGATTGCACAGAAAAATCACGGGGAGCGGGACGTGCGTCCTTAATGCTGAGACTAATTCGCTTGGCTTCAACGTTCGCCTCAATTATTTTTACTTCTATCTCTTCGCCCTCCTGCACGATCTCCGAGGGATGCTTGACATGAAAGTCTGCCATTTGGGATATATGCACCAACCCTTCCACCCCGGGAAGGAGTTCCACAAAAGCACCAAAATTTACTACCCGTGTAACCCGGCCTTTCACTATATCCTCAGCTTGGAATTCCTGCTCCGCAACTGTCCATGGATCGGGCTGGGCCTGCCTGATACTCAGGCTAATCCGCTCTCTTTCCGGTATCACTTCAAGAACCTTTACCGGTATTTCTTCACCGACTTTAAGAACATCGCGGGGATGGCCGACTCTCTGCCAGGAGACCTCAGAAATATGCACAAGACCATCAATGTTGCCAACATCCACAAAAGCACCAAAATCGGTCAAGCGCTTGATCACACCGTTGATAACATCCCCTTCTTTAATCTTTTCTATAGTTTCTCGTTTTTTTACCTCAAGTTCATCTTCCAGATATTGCTTTCTCGAGAGGATGACTTTATCCCGTTCCCGGTTCAGTTCCAGAACTTTAAAAGTAAAGGTTTCACCACGGAATTGTTCAAAATCAGGCACAAAGCGGACATCCACCAGCGATCCGGGCATAAAACCTTCAACGCCACTACCCAGATCAATAATAATTCCCCTGGGAACGACATTCTTAACCAGACCCTGCATATTCGTTCCCTCTTCCATCGCTTCCTCAAGCTCTTTCCAGCGCCGTTCCCGCTGCAACCGTTTGCTCGAAACGATGATTTTATCGTCCTCTTCAACAAATTTTAAAACCAGAACATCCACAGCATCTCCTGTGGTAAACTGCTCTTTTAAAGATTGATCCCCATCCAGGAACACCTCTCCCCGGGGTAAGGTAGCTTCCGTTTTGTATCCAATGTCGATCAAGGCCTGTTCCTCATCCACCATAACAATGGTACCGGTTACTATATCTCCCGCACGATATTCCTTAATCTCATCCCGGGAGGACATTGCTTCACCCTGGGAAGTAATGTCTTCAGCCTGTGGAGAAATTTCTGCATCCGCGGATACTACATCCTGTGGAGAAGTCTCTCCTTCCTCGGAAGTAATTACTTCCTCCTGTGGAGACGTTTCTGCTTTAGCTTTTTCATCAATTTGATCCTGCTCCATCTTTTCCATTTCTTCCATCTTCTCATTAACCTCCTTAATCGTCCAGTGGGGGGTTGAAGCTCCAGCGGTTATCCCCACATTTTTAACCCCTGCCAACCAGTCCCGCTTAATTTCCGCTGCAGCGGTAATCTGATAGGTTTTTGTTATTTCCCGGCAAACTTGAGTCAATTTTCGGGTGTTGGAACTCTTTTTATCTCCCACCACAATCATCAAATCCACCGAAGCTGCTAATTTTGCCGCCGCCTCCTGCCGCAGGACAGTTGCCCTGCAAATGGTCCAGTTAACCTTTAAATCCGGACAACGCTCTTTTAGCATTTCCGCCAAGGCTAAAAATTCATTCTCCCGCTGCGTGGTCTGTGATAGCAAAACCGTCTGCGGAGAGAGGCAAAGTTCTTCCTGGTGAATTTTACCCGGTTCCAACACCCGCGCCCCTCCTTTGGCCCATCCTAAAAGGGCTTGTACTTCAGGATGTTGACGATCTCCGTAAATTATAATATCATGCCCTTTTTGTGCGGTGTTGTGGACAATCCTCTGTACTCTGTGTACATAAGGGCATGTAGCATCGATTACCTCCAGATCCTCCCTTCCATGCAAGCAGGCAAGAACGTCCGGAGTCACACCGTGAGTACGAATTACAACAGTTCCGCCACCCAAAGCGTGTGGTGCTTCCACAACAGAGACATTTTGAGATTCAAGATATCGCTGCACATCTTCATTGTGTACCAGCGGTCCCAGTGTAGATACCTTTTTACCCATACCAACCTGCGCAAGCGTCATGCTAAGAGCATCCCGCACCCCATTACAATATCCGGCGTGCTCTGCCAGAAAAACCGGCAAATTTATCCTCTCCAGTTTTCAGGAAGACTTCAACAGCAAACCAATCTCCCTCATTATCTTTGCACTTACTTTTTCCAGATTATCTTTTTTTATTTTTCCCTCTTCTTCAAAATATAACAGCTTACCAAATGTAACAGAAACGGGCCGAAACAACCTGCCCGGCCACTTAACGGCTACCGGTAAAACAGGTTTTTTACTTGAAAGGGCAATCAAAGCCGGCCCGTGAAACGGTTGCCCCAATTCTTCCCCTTTTATTCTTGTTCCCTCTGGGAAAAGGCCTATTACTTTGTTTTCTTCCAACAACTGTATAGCTTTCTTTAAAGCACGGCGGTCAGCTTTATCTCTTTTAACAGGAAAAGCCAATGTCTTCCTGATAATTGAACCAAAAATAAAAATATCAAAGAGCTCTTCCTTTGCCATAAAATGAATGCGCATCTTTGGCCAAACCGAACCAACGAGCGGCGGGTCGAACCAGCTTGTATGATTGGCACAAACTATATATGCACCGTTTTCCGGAATATTTTCCTGTCCGTGAAGGCGATAAGGAAAAAATATTTTAAAAAATATCCGAAAACAAAACGTTATTATTGTATAGGTCATTATTTAAGCTCCCCGGCTTAAAGAAAGGAATATGAGGCAAGTTTCAGGCCTTTGTATGGTTAAGGCTTAGTCGGTGGTGGAAACAACCGCCAGTATTTTATTTACTACCTCTGCGAGAGAATATGGCGTGGTATCGATCACACATGCATCCGGTGCTACACACAAGGGTGAATCTTCCCGTTTCTGATCAAGATGATCCCGCATCGATATATCATCACGCAATTCATCTAATGGAACCTCTATTCCCTGTTCCCGCATTTCCAGCCAGCGTCTTTTTGCCCGTGCATCCACAGTAGCCGAAAGATAAAACTTGAACTCAGCATCAACAAGGACATTGCTGCCGATGTCCCGTCCTTCCATTACAATATTTCCACTTTTTAAAGCTGTCCTCCGTTGCAGGTTTACCAGCTCTTTGCGAACCCCCGGAGCAGCGGCTACGATGGAGACATGTTTGTTAACAATCGGCAGGCGTATTGTTGTGGTGATATCTCTGCCGTTAAGAAGAATAAGGTTTCCCTTTTGGGCGTCCCCTTTTAATTCCAATTCACAACGCCGCGTCAACTCCACCAGGGCATTTTCATCCTGAAGGTCTATTTTCTCTTCCAGTGCTTGTACAGTAATTGCGCGGTACATTGCTCCTGTATCCAGATATTTATATCCAAGGCGCTTAGCTACCTCCCTGGCAGCACTGCTTTTTCCCGCCCCTGCCGGGCCATCAATGGCGATCTTCATCACTTGTCCTCATTCCGTATTTCTTCGACGGTAAAATAAAAATACCGGATCCTTGCGGTGTACCTGCTTCCGTTTAAGGAACCATGCACCGCCTGGAAATCCGGCAATATTTGCAAGAAATAACACCATCCATCCTCACACAGCAACCCTGCACGTCCCTACCACCTTTTACGCTAAGAAAGCCACTCTTATGACATAATATAATATAATACCGTTTTTGACAACCCTTTCATAAAAAATAGTAACTCACAGCAGTCATGAGTCAGTATTAGGTAGTTATATAAAAGAACCAAAATCGATCTTCATGCAATAAAATTGAGTCTAATTGATATTATAAATGCTCTTCTTACAAGGATGTAGATAACTTGCTGAACCTATTCTTGGGTTAGTTTGAATTCTAGCTCCTCTTTTAAATTATGGAATAATCCAGGCTACCAGTTCTTTTTCACCAAATGTGATGATTTCCCTTCCTTTTTGCGGTGCCTGTAACTCTCCATAAACCTCTGCTATTCGGATAACAGCGGGATTGCTGCCGTAAACATAACCTTCAACCTCAAGCAGATCACCCGGTGACACAGGAAGATAAAGTTTTTCTTCCCCCAAAAGAGCGTGTGGTTTCCCATTAACTATAACAGTTAAATCAGGTGGGATTTCACCCGGCGGTGGTATTAATTCCAATAAAACAGCCGGCTCTTCAAACCCGTTGATTTTAACCCCTTCCACGTTTTCGGCAATTACTTTTTGTAGATCTTCCAGAAGCGCTCTTCCTTCAAACCGATCGGTGTAGTTAAGATAAGGCCTTAAATAATCGTTTAAAAGTACAGCCTGGACAAGAAAAAGGAGTACGACAAATAACAAGGTAAGGCGGTAAACAATTCGTTCCACCCTGCTGGTGAATCGTTGTAACCATTTGTCGTAATCCATATACTAAAAGCCCCCTTTACCCATAATGTTATGCTGTAAAAAGGGCTTTCATACCTTTTAACAGAAGCTATGTCAGACGTTATCTAGCCTTTACCGGGAATTATCTTTTTCCGCATAATTTCATTAATGCGAAAAAGTAGCTTCTCCACATCCCTACTGTTTAAAACAAGCGTGGAAGGCTCCATTACCTCAATTCGGCGAAATTCATCACGCATAATAAAACGGAGCAGATCTTCAAGCGTATCGGCAAAAACAATAAGATCAAGTGGCGCAAAAGCTACCTCATCATCCAATTCTTCATCATACAGGTTATATATCTCGCCCAAGTCAATCCCCTCCACGTAAATACCCTGCAGGGGGAGATTGCGCCAAAGGGTTACCTGTTGCTCTCTTATTTCCTGTGCCACATCTTCCGTTTTACGGCCGCCAAAGAAAAATCGGGCCGGCTTGGGCTTACCTCTGTAATCAAATCTTACCTTAAATTTAATTCGGCTGTTGTCAGTATAACCATAACGCTCGATTGGATATTCTTCCTTATCTTTTTCCCGTGTTTTTACATCCGGCTTTAACATCCTTAACAATCCTCCCACACACAAACATCTCTTTCCATATTTTAACCGTGGATTTTTATTCTAACCATATTATAAGTTAGAATTCGTGAAATAATTTAATTTTCCTGCAAGAATTATCCTGGCCCGTGATATTATTCCACATTCTTTTTTTCGTTGTCCTGCAAGTAACAGGAATCATTAAAAAGTTCGAGATATGGGTTTTCCCAGTCATCGTAAAGTAGAACCGTTAGCGAAGCCGGTGAGAGCTTAAGCCGGGTAATATTAGCAGCAGGCATATCCAGTACTGTGGCTACGATCACCCGGATCACCCCGGCATGAGTTACTACAGCAATGTTTTTATCCGTATGGCGAATGCGTTCGTATCCTTTTAATACCCTTTCTTTGAAGGAGGAGTAGGACTCACCCCCGGGGATGGTAATGGT
>SKTJ01000214.1 GCA_007122565.1 Syntrophomonadaceae bacterium
ATTCCCTACAACAATATCAAGAACTATATTGAGATGCTGGAAAAAGGGGAAACCATCGACCGCCCCGTCGAGCAGGTAAGGGAAACGAAAGAAAGGCTGGTCAAGGAATACACCGAACTGCTAACTAATGATGACGACAGGGCAACCTTCCAGCAGTTATTGGGCGTGGCCCAGACCTGTTTCCCCTACGTGGAGGATCATAACTTCTATATTGAGCACTGGTTCCATGGTGTCTTCTGGAATAAGATCCGGGAATTCGGGCAAATCTTTGTTAATCACGGCTTCTTCACTGACGTGGAGGAAGTCTGGTACCTCAACCGCTATGAGCTGGAGCAGGCCCTCTACGACCTGGTAACCTCCTGGGCCTCCGGGGTGAAGCCCCGTGGTCCTTCATACTGGCGTAAGGAGCTCGACTGGCGCAAAGATGTGATTGAGAAGTTCCGTGCATTCAGCCCGCCGCCGGCAGTGGGAGAAACACCGGAAGTGGTAAACGAGCCCTTCACAATTATGCTCTGGGGTATCACCACCGGTTCAGTGGAATCGTGGCTCGATGCCAGCGACGTTGCGCCGGAAGATGTGAGCGAACTTAAAGGCTTCCCCGCTTCATCCGGTGTGGCGGAAGGACCTGCCCGTGTGATCAGGAGCCCCGAGCAGCTCAGCGAACTGCAGCAAGGGGAAATCCTTGTTGCTTCCACCACTTCACCGAGCTGGACGCCTGTTTTCAATAAGATTGGTGCAGCTATTACAGACGTGGGCGGCATCATGTCCCATGCGGCCATTGTCTGCCGTGAGTACGGCCTGCCCGCTGTCGTTGGTACAGGACTGGCATCAACCGTAATCAAGACAGGCCAGATGCTCAGAGTTGACGGCGATAAAGGTACCGTAACCTTAATTAAATAACAGTACTGAACAGGAGTCAGGAGTCAGAATACATAAATTCTGACTCCTGAATTCTGAATACCGCAGCATTTACAAATAACAGTATTAAAACCGGCAACATATAATATTTATGTAATAAGTGAATATTTAAACATCTTAATCGTCCCTGAAAGGAGGGTTAAAAAGATGGGCAAAGAAAATAGCAATGTTTTATGGTTGTATGAACTGGGCAAAGATGATCCCATGATCGCCGGCAAAAAGTGCTGTCATCTGGGGGAGATGCTGCAGGCAAAATTGCCGGTACCGCCAGGGTTTGCTTTAACCCTCAAAGCTTACGAAACATTTTTGCAGGGAAGCGGCGCCACTGATACTATTCTCCAGGAGTTAGGGAAGTATGACAAACAGGATTTATTGCAAAATGTGGGTAAATTCGAAGCGATAAGTAATGACATTATCAACGATGTGATTCTGAAAAAAGAGATGCCTGGAGAATTAAAAGAGGAAGTTGCCCGTTTTTACGAAGAACTGTGTGCCACTTGCGGCTTGCCCGATACCCCTGTGGCCGTAAGATCCAGCGGCCCCGTGAGTATGCCCGGGCAGTTTGACACTTTCCTCAATGTTTGCGGCTATGAAGATTTGTTGACCCATATCGTTAAGGTCTGGGCCAGTTCATTCAATGCCAGGGCCATGGCCTACCGCTTGCAGCGTGATATGGTTCTGGAAAGTTCCCCCATCGGTGTGGCTATTTTAAAAATGGTTAATGCCAAAAGCTCCGGCGTCATGTTTACCCTTGATCCGGTAAACGGGGATCCTTCCCGCATTTTCATTGAAGGGAGCTGGGGCCTGGGCGAGAGCCTTGTGAGCGGGCAGGTTACCCCTGATAAGTTTGTGCTCGACAAGGTAACTCTCGATATTAGCAGAAAAACTATCTGCAGCAAGGAAATGGAACTGGTGCGCGGTCCGAATGGAGATGTGATCGCCAGGGATATTCCACCGGAAAAACAGAAAGAACCCTGCCTCACTGACGCAGAAATCCTGGAGCTTGCCAAGATTGGCAAGCACATCGAAAAGCATTATGGCGTTGCCCAGGATATCGAATGGGCTATTGACGAGGACCTGACCTTTCCCAATAATATCATCATCCTGCAGACGCGGCAGGAATCCATCTGGAGCAAAAAAACAAAAGGCCCCGTGGTACCCAAAGGAAATGCCACGGAGCTTATCGCCCGCGGCCTGATGCAGGGTATCAAAGTCTAGATTGGATTAAAGGTAAAAAAGAACACGAAACGGATCCCGGTGACCACTCCCGGGATCCGTTTTTTCTCTCTGCTTTGCTCTTAGTATTCCCCTCTTAGTAGTTTGCCTACTTTTTCACGGATTTGGGGGATGAGATGGCCGTTGATCACCGGGGTTACTTCCTGCCAGTTTTGCCAGTCTCCACAAAGAGAACCGTATAAATCGCCGCAACCCCGTTCAAAGGAAAGGGAGTAGTGTGGATTAATGCGGGGAGCCAGTTCCCGCATATCAGCCAGCAGCGCATCCCGCTCCGCTTCGCTCAGCATCTGAAAGATAATCACCACGTTGGCACTGTCCTTGTCACTGGTGCCCATGCGGCCCCGTATCGTTTCGTTGGGAGATTTCTCTTCCTGAAAGAGATACAAAAGATCGAGGCATTCGTCCAGGTCCCCCATTACAACCACTACCTTCCAGCAGTTCAGGGGGTTTTCCAGGGAAAGCTCTGCCGGTGATTCTTTCAACTGCTCGTACAAATGGTCCAGGCAGGGAAGACAGCGTACATAAATATGCTTTTTCGTTTCTTCAAGGCGGGGATGATTCTCAAAACTCATCCAGTAACCCTTATTAATATCCCTTCTCCGTCCCGCAAATATCTCCATAGCATTGCCCTCACAATGCGACAGGGGACGGTTCTCCCTGTCGCAGTTTTTGTTTCCACAACATAACCTCATTCACGGGCGGCCGTGGGCAGCCCCCCCTACAAAACCACCGCTGCACCATTAGTTAGGTGTCACCCAACGGGCGGGCACTTAAGACCCGCCCCTGTAAGATGCAAGTAGCAGGAAACAAGAGGCAAGACAGGCTAAAGACAAAACCAAAAATCCGCAGGGGCGGTTGCCTACAGCCGCCCGTGAACATGCTCGCATGTGTAAACTATTCTTGGGATAACTGGTGCATTGCCTCAGGTAGTATGTATAATTTCTCCAGAACAATGTCCGGATTTTCCTGCAAAAGAGTTTCTGTTTTATTCTGCCCTCCCAGCACGACGCCGATTTTTACTCCGGCGTCGCGTGCGGCGAAAACGTCTGAAAGACTGTCACCAATATGGATGGTCTCTGCCTGTTTTGCCCCGGCCCACGCCATCGCCCGGGCAATTCCCTCCGGTGCAGGTTTTAACAGGCGGACATCATTTCTTGTTAAAACAAGACCGAAACTGTCCTCCAACCCGAAACGGGTTAGTGCCTTTTCAATTCCCTTGCGGCCAATATTGGAGACCAGCGCCAGCTTAAAGTCTTTCAGTTCCTCCAGAGTTTTAGCTAATCTTTCCCTCAGTATCCACCGTGATGCTGCGTCCAGATCATACCGGTCATAAATCCGGTCAACAAGGGAAAGGAGGGTTCCATCTTCGTACCCCCACTCAGCACCCTTTTCCTGAACCAGGTTATAGATGGCGGCATAGTCCAGGTTTGCAAATGTATTCCCCGGTATATTTTTTTTCTCCAATTGCGCAGTTGTCTCTGCAACGGCTTCCGCCAAGTTCCATTGAAAGTCCGCCAATGTACCTTCCCAATCCAGGGTGATTAGTTTCATTGGTAATCCTCCCATTCTTAAATGCTCCAGGGCCGGTTTTCGGCCTTTTATTCTGACTCCTGACCTATTCCATTATTTCCCCTAACCCAGCCACGCTATCTAAAATCGCACCGGCTCCTTCTTTGGCAAGAGACTGCACTGTTCCCGTACCGCTCAGCACTCCCACCGTAAACAGCCCCGCATCATTCCCGGCCACAATATCACAGGGGGAGTCACCCACGCAAAAACATTCTGGTGCTGAAACCGCCAGTTGCTCCATACAGCGATAAATGGGTTCGGGATGGGGCTTTTTTTGCAATGTATCATTACGGGTAATCACCGTAGCGAAGAGTTCCTCAGGGTCCAGTCCGGCTTTCCGAAAAACATCCATTTTATTTATATAAAAAGAGGAGGTAACCACCCCGATCCTAATACCCTGCTTGTGAAAGTTCAGCAGCATTTCCTCAACTCCCGGGAACAATGTTACCTCATGGTCGTAGCGGTGCTGCCAGATATCCTCAAAAACAGCCATAATGTCTTTTTTCAATTCTTCCCCATTACCCTCGGGAGGAACTGCGCCCTTGATTGCGGCCCATCCTTCCCAGAAACCAAGGCCCTTACCCATAAAATCGAGAAAAATCTCTTGGGTTGGGGGATTTACATCCAGACGGAGACACCCTTCACACAGGATGCTGTAATAAAGATCCACTGAATCGATTAGGGTACCATCCAGATCAAAGATCACGGCAGCGGGACGGGACATTTTTTGCGGCGTCTTTAGCGATGCTTCCAGGATGGTGCCGTCGTGCACTCCAGGGGTATCCTTGAAAAGAACAGGCGCAATAATCTCAATAATATCACTGTAGTATTCATTTACCATGGGGTAGATGATGGCTGCGTTCAAACCGTTTACCCGCAAAGGCAGCAACCTGGCCTCACAAAAGTTTGCCGCTTCCAGGGGAGGAATGATCCTTTTCCCCCGGCTCATGGCCAAGCGCCGTACCACACCAAAGGTTTGCTCATCCACCTTCAGATTCAAGGTGCCGGGGTGGGGATCAAATCCCGCCGCACTGCCACATTGCTTCCGAACCCAGTCGATCTCCATGAAACCTTTAGCCTCTCCCCGTCCGCTTAGAACCCTTCCCCTAAATTTTATTTCATCCGTATTGCTCATAATAACCAACCACCCTGTTCAAATTATTATGCAGGAGTCAGGAGTCAGAATACAGGAGTCAGTATAAAAGAATCAAAAACGAGGAACGCCCCCTGTGGCGTTCCCTGTCCGCCTGCAGGAGTGAAAGTTACGACAGTTGTTTAATAAGCCGCTTAAGAATACTGCGGCAGCTTTCCTCAATGCTCTCAATTCCCTCTGGCGATATTTGATCAATATGGATGCCCACTGTAACAACAACATTACGCTTAAGGGCAGCAGCAAGTTCACGGGCCATGATCCGGGCAAGGTCATCTTCCTTGTGGCCAACCATGGCAAAAACAGATGCCGTGGCGCTCACTGTCTCCGGATTGGCCAGGCTGGAGCGGGGTATCCCAATGGCGACGGCTCCCACGTGGGGTTTTTCACCGCCCGAGACCATTACCACCAGGTCCTCTCCGACGAAGGCCGCCTCGGCTCGAATCTGACGGGGGGGAACCCCCTCCGCTAAGGTTAAATTCTGACTTGTATTCTCCATTGAAGTGTTTAAACCTCCTCGTTGTTATATAAATTCCACTTATAAGAATATTGTTCCTGCACACAATTTCAAATGTTACGCAAAACAAGAATAATAA